>NZ_PQMX01000091.1:0-20931 GCF_004368385.1 Burkholderia sp. B10
GTCAGGGGGCGGGGCTTGGTTGCGTGCAAGGACGGTGGCGTGGTGGCGGGCGCCCGCTTGCGCCGATGCTTCGGTTGCATGCAGCGACGGCGTCGATGGCGTACGACCGCGCACATGCGTCGGCGTTTCGCACGCACGCAACCGCGCGCCGACCGCGGATCAGCGCCGCGCGAGCACGACGCCCACCAGCGCGAGCGCGAACCCCGCGAGCTGGACGGCCGCGAGCGTCTCGCCGAACAGCAGATAGCCCTGCAGCGCGGCGAGCGGCGGCGCGAGGAACAGCAACGACGTCGCGCGCGCCGCATTGCCGCGGCGGAGCATCCACATCAGCATCGTGACCGCGCCGCCGGACAGGAACACGACGCCCCATGCGAGCGACACCCACAGCGCCGGCGCGCCGATCCAGCGCGTTTCGTGCAGCAGCACGACGAACAGCGCCGCGACGATCGCCGCGCCGAGGTTCTGCACGGCCACGGCGGTACGCAGGTCGTTCTGCGCGAGCTTGCCCTTCTGGTACAGCGAGCCGGCGGTGATCGAACCGACCGACAGCACCGACACGGCGACGACGAACCACGCGGGCGCGGCGCCCGGCGGCGGCGCGACGCCGCCCGTCACCTTCGGCGCGAGCACGAGCGCGACGCCGGCGAGCCCGAGCGCCATTCCCAGCCAGCCGCGCGCGGGCAGCCGTTCGTTGAACAAAGGGACGGCGAGCACGGCGGTGGCGAGCGGCTGCAGCGCGCCGAGCAACGCCATCACGCCCGCGTTGAGCCCCTGCGCGACGGCCCAATAGCTGGCGCCGAGATAAACGCCTTGCAGCAACGCGCCCGCGATCAGATGGCGCGGCCATTCGCGGCGCGCCGGCCACGGCGCGCGCGCGACGAGCGCGACCGCGCCGAACAACACGGCCGTGCCCGCGAAACGCGCGAGCAGGAACAGGTTCGGATCGGCGTAGGGCTTGATCGCGCGAGCGACGATGAAGCCGGTCGACCATAGCGCGACGAAGGCCGCGGCGACGATGGAGTTCAGCATGCGTGGCGGGCCGCGATACGGCCGGACGGAACGTGGAGCCGGTCAGTATCGGACAGGGCGGCGTCGGCGTCTTGTCGGATTCTGCACTCGGCCGGTCGCGTCGCCGCGTGCGACGATGCGCTCGCCGCTCGCCGCTCGCCGCTCGCCGCTCGCCGCTCACCGCTCGCCGCTCACCGCTCGCCGCTCACCGCTCGCCGCTCGCCGCTCGCCGCGCATCGGGCGCGCCGAAGCGGGGATCAGTCGAGCGAGAACGTATCGAGCGGCTGATTCGCGCGCGCCTCGGTCGCGAAGCGCGCGGCGAGTTGTTCATACAGGCGGCGCGCCTCGTCGAGCGTCAGGTCGATCCAGTACGGATCGCCGGCGCCGTCGTTGAGTCGTTCCGGCGGAAACTGGATTTCGAGCACACTGCCTTTGCGATACATTGCGCGAGCCCCTTGATGGCTGTCGGTCGGCGGAACGCAAGAGTGTAGCAATCGCGCGCCGTGCCGATTCACGCACATCGGGCAATACAGAATTTCGCATTCGTCGCGCGCGCCCGCGCACCGATGCCGTCAAATGCCCGTCAAACCGCCGTAATACAATGAGCGGCTCTTTCACCACCAGTCGCCTCGGGCGTCTTGCGATGCTGGCGGAACAACGTCATCAATACATCCTGTCGGAGCTCGGACGCGCGGGTGCGCTGTCGGTCGCCGAACTGGTGCGCTCGCTCGACGTGTCGCGCGAGACCGTGCGGCGCGACCTGAACGCGCTCGCCGCACGCGGATTGCTCGTGATGACGCACGGCGGCGCACTGGCGGCCGAGCGGCGCGAGCCGAGCCTGTCCGAGCGGGAGGCCGCGAACGCCGCCGCGAAGCGCACGATCGGGCGGCGCGCGGCCGAGCTGGTGCCGGACGACGCGTCGGTGCTGATCGACTCGGGCAGCACGCCGCATGCGGTCGCGCTCGCGCTCACCGACCGGCACCGGCTGTCGGTCTACACCAACGACTGGCGCACCGCCTTCGTGCTGGCGCGTCGCAACGGCAATCGCGTGACGCTGCTCGGCGGCGAACTGTCCGACGACGAAGACGCCACCTTCGGGCTCGACACCATCCAGCAGCTCGCGCAATACCACGTCGACTTCGCGTTCGTCGGCGCGGGCGGGATCACCGTCGACGGCGATTGCACCGATTACTCGCGGCTCGCGGCCGAAGTGCGCAGCCGGATGATCGCGGCGGCCGGTACGGCGATCATCGTCGCCGATCACTCCAAGTTCGGCCGCGTGACGCCGGTGCGGATCAACGGCACGTCGGCCGCGCGATATCTCGTCACCGAGCGCGCGCCGGACAAGTCCGTGCGCCGCGCGCTGACCGCTCGGGGCATCGAGCTGCTCGTCTGCGACTGACGCGGCGCGGACACGGAACCTTCATCCGACCGTCATCGCACGGGAAGAACCGCCGCCGACACTGACTCCTTCCTCTGGCCCGGCCCGCACGGCAGGAGCAATGAATGACCGTCAGCGTACGCAGCTATCTTTCCCCGACCCTGGTGCTGCTGGCCTTCGACTGGCCCGACGCCGCGTCGCGCAGCGACTTTCTCGGCTTCGCGATCCGGCGCACGCCGGGATTCCGCTCGGCCGACGGCCGCACGCGCGCACCGGACAGCTGGCTGCCGAACCGGCTGACGTTCGACGGCCCGGCCGCCGACACGCAGGGCGACGCGCCGACCGATCAGGCGCCGATCCAGAAGTTCATGTGGTGGGACGCGCGCATCGACCCGCAGGATCGCGGCGCATCGTTTCGCTATGACGTGTTTCCGGTGGTCGGCACGCCCGAGCGTCTGCAGGTGCTCGACGCCGAGGCCGGCGCGTGCGACGTCGTGCTGCCCGCGCACATCGTGGACGGCATCGGCACGTGGTTCAACCGCGCGGTGGTGAGTTCGCAGGCGTTCGCGAAGCAGGTCGCGGCGCTGGGCGTCGCGCCGAACCACGCGCCGAGCGCGGCGCAGGCGCTGAAGCTGCGCACCTGGCTCGCGAACGACATGGAGCAGGTGTTCGCAAACATGCTCGACCGCGCATCGCGCGCGGCATCGGCCGTCTATCACCTGACCGACGCGTTGTGGGCGCTGCCCGCATTCGAAGCGTTCGGGCGCCGGCATGGCGACACGTCGCTCGCGATCGTCTACGACGCGCACGCGATCGCCCGCAAGAACGAGCCGCCGCTGCCGTCGCCGAACCAGCCGGCCGTCGACGCGCTGCGGGGCCTCGCGACGCTCGCGCCGCGCGACCGCACGCACATCATGCACGACAAGTTCATCGTGACCGACACGCCGGCGCATGCGGCGCTGCCCGCGCGCGTGCTGACCGGTTCCGCGAACTTCACGACCGAAGGGCTGACCGAGCAGGCCAACGTGCTGCATGCGTTCGACTCGCCGGCGCTGGCTGCGTTGTACGAAGCTCGTGCGCATGCGTTGGCCGCGAATCCGTCGATCGCCGAGACGGCGAAGTTGTCGCCGGGCTGGTCCGAGGCGCTCGCGATCGGCAGTGCGCAGGTGCGCGTCGCGTTCTCGCCGGAGCCGGCGGGGCAGCGCACCGCGATCGATGCGATCGTCGCCGCGATCGCGGCCGCGAAGCACTCGGTGTCGTTCTGTCTCTTCATGCCGACGGACGCGGCGCTGCGCGACGCATGCTTTGCCGCCGGCGATCGCGGGCTGATGATGTTCGGTCTGGTGAACCGCATCAACGTCGCCGGCGCGGCGAACGCAGAGGCGGCGCAGCACGACGGCCGCACGCTCGATGCGGCGACGCTCGCGAATCTGGAGCTCTACCATCGCCGACGCGATCATCGCGACGTGATCGACGCCGCGTACTTCTCGCCGGCGACGGTGCCGCAGGGTTTCGAGCCGGAGCTGCGCCTGTTCCCCGGCGAGCCGGCGCCCGCCTATCCGCCGGTCGTGGTCCACCACAAGTTCATCGTGATCGATGCGGAAGGCGCGAACCCGGTCGTGTACACGGGCTCGGCGAACATGAGCCGCAATTCCGAGCAGTACAACGACGAAAACCTGCTCGAGATTCGCGACGCGCGGATCGCGGCGATCTATCTCGCGGAATTCCTGCGGCTCTACGAGCACTATCGCGCACGCGCGCTGTCGATCGACACGAAACGGCGTGGCGGCGGCGCGCAGCGGCGGCTTGCACTGGCGCCCGACGCGAGCTGGGCGCAGAAGTACTTCGTGGCGGGAAGCCCGGAACAGAAGGCGCGGATCGCGCTGGCGTCGGTCGCGCCGACGGACTGACGCGCTACGTCGCGAACCCGCCGCGGGTCATTCGGCGGCACGCGGCGCCGCGCTCGTTGCGGGAGGGGAAGTGCGTGCGATTGCGCGCACGAGGCGCCCGCGGCACGTGGCTCGCGGACGCGTTCGCGCGGTGTCAGGCGGCGACGTAGCGCAGCACGGAGTCGGCGATCGTCTCGCGATGCCGCACGCGCAGCCGCGGTGCCGACGGATCGCGGCCGAACGCGGCGCCGAACGTGTAGCGGTTCGACACGCGGTGAAAGCAGAACGAGCTGATCAGCAGATGCAGGTCGAACGCGTCGATGTCCTGGCGGAACGCGCCGCTCGCCGCGCCGCGCTCGAGCAGTTGCTCGAGCGTCTTGATGATGCTGACGTTGCGGCTCTTGAACGATTTGAGCTGTTCGAGATACTTCGCGCCGTGGATGTTCTCGATCGACACGAGGCGCACGAAGTCGCGATGCTTGTCGTGATAGTCGAACGTGAATTCGACGAGCCGGCGCAGGCCTTCGCGCGGCTCCATGTCGCCGACGTGCAGTTCCTGCTCGAGCGCGCGGATGTCGCCGTACACCTTTTCGAGCACGGCCTCGTACAGGCCTTCCTTGCTGTCGAAGTAGTAGTAGAGCATCCGCTTCGTCGTGTTGGTGCGCTCGGCGATTGCGTCGACGCGCGCACCGGCGAGGCCCATCGCGGAGAATTCCTGCGTGGCGACGTCGAGGATGTTGCGTTTGGTCTGCTCGGGATCGTATTTGCGCCGCGCTTCGGTCGCAAGCGCTCGGCTTTCGGACGTGGCGGTCTTGCTTCCAGCTTTCATGTGATTTGTTTTGGGTTCGCGGCGGCGGGAAAAAATCATTCTAGCATGCAGCAAATGGCCGCCACGCCGATCTTCCGCTCTAATCGGCCGCGCGCTTTCGGCCGGGCGGCGGCCGTTCAGCGTCGCCGCGACGCGAGCGCGTCGCGGGCCTGGAATGCGCTGTACGTGAGCTGCGCGGCGGCGAGGCCGGCGAGCCCGTAGGTGCGCGTCAGGCCGAACGCGGCGAAGCCGGCCGGCACGGGCCGCTCGCCCGCCAATGCGGCGGCGAGCGCTTCGCCGGCGACGGTGGTCGGCGCCATCCCGTGACCGCCGAAGGCGACGGCGTGCCACACGCCGTCCGCGTCGCGGCCGATCTGCGGCATCTTGTGTCGCGCGTAGCTCATCAGGCCGCCCCACGCATGGTCGATCTTCACGCCGTCGAGCTGCGGATACACGCGCAGCAGGTCGCGCCGCAGCAGCCGCGCGATCGCGTCGGGGCCGCGGTCGAGCACCGAGATGCGGCCGCCCCACAGGATCCGCGTGTCCTGCAGCGGCCGGTAGTAGTCGAACGCGAAACGCGTGTCGTAGATGGCGTAAGGCGCGTCGATCGCGTCGGCGAGCCGCGCGCCGAGCGGTTCGGTCGCGATCACGTAGGTCGCGATCGGCAGCACCGCGCGCTCGATGCGCGGCGACACGCCGCGCGCATAGCCGCCGCCGGCGAACACGACGTGCTGCGCGCGCACCGAGCCTTGCGCGGTGCGCACGACGTAGCCGGCGCCGTCGCGCGCGATGCCGAGCGCGGCCGAGCGTTCGTACACGCGCGCGCCGCCGTGCGCCGCGGCGGCCGCGACGCCGAGAACGTACTTCAGCGGATGGAAGTGGAACGCGTTCGGCTCGAACAGGCCGCCGTGATAGCGGGCCGTCTTCAGCTGCGCGCGCAGCGCGTCGCGCGCGACCGGCGCCCAGTCGACGTCGAATTCCTGCTTCATCAGCGTGCGCACGCCGTCGAGCCGCGACGGATCGTCGAACCAGTTCGCGAGCATCACGCCGCGATCGACGATGTCGCAGTCGATGCCGTAGCGCGCGATCCGTGCGCGGATCAGGTCGACCGCATCGACGGTGAGCCGGTACAGCCGGCGGCCTTCGTCGCGGCCGAGCGTGCGCAGCAGCGCCGCGTTGTCGAGGCTGTAGCCGCCGAACACGAAGCCGCCATTGCGGCCCGACGCGCCGAAGCCGACCCGTTCGCCGTCGAGCACCACGACGTCGCGCACGCCGCGCTCCACGAGGCCGAGCGCGGTGCACAGGCCGGCGAGGCCGCCGCCGACGATGCAGACGCGGGTGTCGATCGGGCCGCTCAGTTGCGGATAAGGCTGGCGCGTAACGGTGGCTTCGTAGAAGTTTTGCATGCGTTTTCGGTGACGATGGACGACGAACGGGGCGCGCGGCGCGCGTCGATCTTGCCTGAACGTGGGCGCCGCGTCGAATGGCGGGTCGGTATCGCGGCGGGTGGGCTGTCGTCGTGGAAGCGAAGGGCGTCGTGTCGCCATTGGCCGACGGCCGTGGGCGCGCCGGATGCGGAGCATGCCGGCGCCACCTCGTTCGTGTGTGCAAGTCGCCCGCACGGCGAACGAAATTTGCACACCGGGTAATGCCGCATCGTCATCAAGTTGCTGCGCGCGGCACCGGCACATGCGTGCCGCCCATCCGCCCTAGACATGTCGGCTCGGCGCGCCGACACGCCCCGCTTCGGCCAGCCCAGTTGTTGCGTTTTGCGCATGAAGTCGTGAGTTAATATCAATAGCGGCGCGACTTGTGGCCATCGACAATGTGATGCATGGATCGTGCGTTACGGCGCGCGGGTTTGCCGTCCTCCACGGCCCGGCGACGGCATCCACCCGAGGCGCGACACAGCGCTGCCGTACTCGCCCCGCCGTGCGTGCGCTTGCACGCGGCGCGCGAACGCGCTCCAATCGAATCACGCGGGCGGCGTCGCCGCCGCACCGATCAATCTGTCCCTGAAGAGGAAGTGATGCAATTCAACGACATTCTTGCCGCGCTCGACATCGATCTCGCCCAGTGGAAGGGCAATGCGCTGACCGCGCGTTCGCCGGTCGATGGTGCGACGCTCGCGACGCTGGCGATCGACTCGCCCGCCGACGCCGAGCGCAAGATCGACGCCGCGCATGCCGCATTCCTCAAGTGGCGCACGGTGCCGGCGCCGGTGCGCGGCGAACTCGTGCGCGTGTTCGGCAACGTGCTGCGCGAGCACAAGGCCGAGCTGGGCCGCCTCGTCACGCTGGAAGCCGGCAAGATCACGTCGGAAGGCCTCGGCGAAGTGCAGGAAATGATCGACATCTGCGATTTCGCGGTCGGCCTGTCGCGCCAGCTTTACGGCCTGACCATCGCGTCCGAGCGCCCCGGCCACCGGATGATGGAGACGTGGCACCCGATCGGCGTGTGCGGCGTGATCTCGGCGTTCAATTTCCCGGTCGCGGTGTGGGCGTGGAATGCGGCGCTCGCGTTCGTGTGCGGCGATCCGGTCGTGTGGAAGCCGTCGGAAAAGACGCCGCTCACCGCGATCGCATGCCATCAACTGCTCGCCAAGGCGCTGCGCGAATTCGACCGGACGCATCCGGGCGTCGCGCCCGAAGGGCTGCACCAGCTGGTGCTCGGCATGCGCGACGTCGGCGAGGTGCTGACGTCGTCGAAGAAGGTGCCGGTCATCAGCGCGACGGGCAGCGTGCGGATGGGCCAGGAAGTCGCGAAGGTGCTGAGCCAGCGCCTCGCGCGCGGCATCCTGGAACTTGGCGGCAACAACGGGATGATCGTCGCGCCGAGCGCCGACCTCGATCTCGTCGTGCGCGCCGTCACGTTCGCGGCGGTCGGCACGGCCGGCCAGCGCTGCACGACGCTGCGCCGTCTGATCGTCCATCGCAGCATCGTCGATCAACTGTTGCCGCGCATCGAGAAAGCCTATGCGTCGGTGAAGGTCGGCAGCCCGCTCGAGGAAGGCACGCTGGTCGGCCCGCTGGTCGATCGCGCGGCGTTCGACGCGATGCAGAAGGCGCTGGCCGATGCGCGCGAGCAGGGCGGCGAAGTGAAGGGCGGCGAGCGCGTCGACGTCGGTCATGCGGATGCGTATTACGTGCGTCCGGCGCTGGTGCGGATGCCGAAGCAATCGGCGGTGGTCGAGCGCGAGACGTTCGCGCCGATTCTGTACGTGCTCGTCTACGACGACTTCGAACAGGCGATCGACGTGCACAATGCGGTGCCGCAAGGGCTGTCGTCGGCGATCTTCACGAACGACATGCGCGAGGCCGAGCAGTTCATGTCGGCGGCCGGCAGTGATTGCGGGATCGTCAACGTGAACATCGGCACGAGCGGCGCGGAGATCGGCGGCGCGTTCGGTGGCGAGAAGGAAACGGGCGGCGGCCGCGAGTCGGGTTCGGACGCGTGGAAGGCGTACATGCGCCGCGCGACGAACACGATCAACTACAGCCGTCAGCTGCCGCTGGCGCAAGGGGTGAAGTTCGACGTCTGACGCCGCGCGCGCGATAGCGCGCATCGGGTTCGACCGACGAGGGCCGGTTGCCGCGCAAGCGGCAGCCGGCCTTTTTCATGGCGACGGGCGCGCGCGTACCGCCAAGACCGGGCGGTGCGCGTGCGGCCGGTCATTCGTGCGGCGCGGCACCGTCGCTCGTCGGCATGTTCTGCACGACCAGCACCTGCGGCGTCGAAAGCGTGATCTTCGCCGCGCGCAGCTGCTTCAGGATCTCGAACAGCAGGTCGCTCTTCGTCGAGCTCGCGATGCGCGGGCTCGCCACGTACCCGGTCACGCTGAGCGTGATGCCGTCCGCCGTCAGCTGGCTGAAGGTGACCGACGGCGCCGGCTTGTCGAGGATCGCCGGGTGCTCGCGATAGGCGTCGAGCAGCAGGTCGCGCACCTGCTCGGGGTCGGTGTTCAGCGGGAACGTCAGCATCAGCGTCGCCACGCCCTGGGTGCTGTTGCCCATCGTCACGTTGCGCACGTTCTGCGAGATCAGCTGCGAGTTCGGCACGATCACCGTCGAGCGGTCGCTGAGCTGGATCTCGGTCGCGCGCACGTTGATGCGGCGAATGTCGCCTTCGACGCCCGCGATGCTCACCATGTCGCCCACTTTCACCGGACGCTCGGTCAGCAGGATCAGCCCCGACACGAAGTTCTTCACGATCTCCTGCAAGCCGAAGCCGATGCCGACCGACAGCGCGCTGACGATCCACGCGAGATTGCTCCACTTGACGCCGAGCAGCCCCAGCGTCATCAGCACGAGCAGCACGTAGCCGACGTTGGTGAACAGCGTGACGAGCGACACGCGCATGCCCGCATCCATGCCGAGCGCCGGCATGAACTCGTTGTCGAGCCAGCGGCGCACCGAGCGCAGCAGGTAGAAGCCGATCGCGAAGCCGATCACCGCGTTCATGATGCGGTCCGGCATGATGTTCAGGCGTTGCAGCCGCTCGCCGCCGATCATCGCGACCGCGCTGTCGAGCAGGTCGCCCGGCGTCGTGCCGAAGCCGCCGGTCACCAGCGCGATCGCGGCCACCAGCATCAGCAGGCTCGTGCCGAGGCCGGACACGACGGTGTGCGCCTGTTCGAGATGCCGGTCGTCGAGCGCGAACAGATGCTTGATCTGCTTGCCGGTCGACAGATTCGCGGAGAACAGGCTTTCGCTCGCGTCGCGCGTCAGCTGGATCAGGATGTAGACGCTGCACAGCACGATCTCGAACCACACGAGCTCGTACGTGATGAAGCGCGCGACCGTGATGTAGCCGATCAGCAGCGCGCCCAGCGAAGCGACGATCGCGAGCGTGACGCCGGCATGGATCAGCCCGGCGAGCGTCGAGCGCTGCTCGGGCGCCTCGCCGGCCGCCGCGAGCGCGCTGCGCACGCGGTTGGCGCGCAGCAGCGACGCGCCGACGGTCAGCGCGACGACGAGCGACACGATCCCGCGGCCGAGCAGCGTGACCGACAGGCTGGTGTCGGCGATGCGGTTGATCGATTCGAGCGCGCCGGACACCAGCAGCAGCGCGGCCAGCACGCCGGGGAACGGCTTCATCGCGAGCGCGACGGAATCGGCGAGCGCCGGCAGCCGCCACGACGGATGGCGGGTGCAGAGCAGCGCGCGGCCGAGGCCGGCGATCAGCGCGCAGGTCACCGCGAGCTTCGCGAACGCGTCCCACAGATCGCTCATCGCAGGCGTGAGCTCGTAATGGCGGGCGAGCGCGAGATAGAGGATCTGCACGGCCAGCGCGGTGGCGAGCAGCGTCGAGAGCGCGGTCGCCAGCGCGAGCGCGCTGCGCCGCAGCCGCGTGGCGGGCAAGCGGTTCAGGCACACCCAGGCGAGGCCGCGCTCGACCACGCGACGGCCGCCGAGCCACGCCGCGAACGCGGCGAGCACCAGCAGCGTGGTGATCGCGCGCTGGCCCGGCGTCCACGACGAGCGCAGCATGTCGCGCAGCTCGGCGTCGAAGGCGTCGAGCCGCTTCACGTCCTCCGGCGCCAGATGAAACAGCGGTAGCCAGAACTGGGCGCCGAAGATGCTGCCGGAGCGGAACGCGAGCTGGTTCCGCAGCAGGCTGCGGTGCAGCTTCGCGAACTGGTCGGCCAGGTTCGCGAGATTGGCTTTCTGGTCGGCGGCCTGCTTCAGCGCCGCGTCGATCTGCGTCTTGCGCGCGTTCAGCGTCGCGCGCTGTTGCGCGACCGCCGGCGTTTCGGGCGACGCGCCGGGCGCCGGCGGCGGACCGAGCACGTCGAGCTGCGCCTGCACCTGGGTGCGCTGCGGCGCGAGCTCGCTCTGCAGCTTGTCGACGTCGGCGCTCAGCTCCTGGGTCGCGTCGCCGAGTTCGTCGAGCTCCTTGCTGTTGGTTGCCGTCGACGTCTGCTGCTTGATGCGGTCCTGCTGAAGCTGCATCTGCTTGAGCTGCGCGAGCGCGTCGTTCACCGAAATGGTCGGCACCGGGACGCCGACGCCGCTCGCGCCCGGTGCGGACGCGGCCGCCGGAAACGCGGCGGCCGTCGCGATCGCCGCGAACTGCAGCAGTGCGATCAGCGCGATGCGGCGTGCGTAGGTGGAAAGTCGTGGTATTGACATGGAATGCTTGCGTTTTGCTGACGACCCCGGCCGCCGCATGGCGCCGGGGAGGCGGGAAGTTGGACCGCTAGCATGTTACCGGGCGCGGCGCGGGCGGTGGCGCAGGTCGTGCCCGCGCGGCCTCGGCGCGCAGGCATGCGCCGGCGGACGCGCGCGGGCGCGCGGCGACGCCGGACGCCCGTGCCGACGGGGCCGCGCCGGCTTTCGCGGGCGGCTGCGGCGGCGCATGGCCTGCGCGCACCGATGGCGATGCGCCGACACATCGTTACGCAATTTACACATCGTCCGGCTGCGAAGCGGTGTGCCCGCGCGGCGTCGCGCTCCTCGGACCATCCGAGCCGGCGCGTGCGGCGTGCCGGTACAATGCAGCGAATCGTCGACGCGGCGGCCGGCCGGCCGGCGAACAACAACATACGACACGATCAGGAGACACGACCAAGATGGTCTCATCGGAAAGCATTCCACGGGCAGCCGCCCCGTCCTCCACCATCGACGCGGGCGCAATCTCGGCCCGCCTCGACCGCCTGCCGCCCACCCGCAGCGTCTGGAAGCTCGTCGTGCTGCTGAGCCTCGGCTTCTTCTTCGAACTCTACGATCTGCTGTACAGCGGCTACGTCGCGCCGGGCCTCGTGAAGAGCGGCATCCTGTCGGCGACCACGCACGGGCTGTTCGGCACCACGGGCGTCGCGAGCTTCATCGCGGCGCTGTTCTCGGGCCTGTTCATCGGCACGATCGCATGCGGCTTTCTCGCCGATCGCTTCGGACGCCGTGCGATCTTCACGTGGTCGCTGTTGTGGTACACGGCCGCCAACGTCGTGATGGCGTTCCAGGACACGGCCGGCGGGCTGAACTTCTGGCGCTTCGTCGTCGGTCTCGGCCTCGGCGTCGAGATGGTGACGATCGGCACGTACATCTCCGAGCTGGTACCGAAGCAGATCCGCGGCCGCGCATTCGCGTGCGAGCAGGCGGTCGGGTTCGTCGCGGTGCCGGTGGTCGCGTTCCTCGCGTACCTGCTGGTGCCGCACGCGCCGCTCGGCCTCGACGGCTGGCGCTGGGTCGTGCTGATTGGCGCGCACGGCGCGCTGTTCGTCTGGTGGATTCGCCGCGAGCTGCCGGAAAGCCCGCGCTGGCTCGCGCAGCAGGGGCGCGTCGACGAGGCCGACCGCATCATGCGCGCGCTCGAGGCGAAGGTGGAAGCCGAATACGGCCGCCCGCTGCCGCCGCCCGCGCCGCCCGAGCCGGTGCCGCCGCCCGCGCCGCCCGAGCCGGTGCCGCCGCGCGGCCGCTTCCGCGACATGTGGGTGCCGCCGTATCGGAGCCGCACGATCATGATGACGATCTTCAACGTGTTCCAGACGGTCGGCTTCTACGGCTTCGCGAACTGGGTGCCGACGCTGCTGATCAAGCAGGGCATCACGATCACGTCGAGCCTGATGTATTCGAGCGTGATCGCGCTCGCGGCGCCGCTCGGTCCGCTGATCGGCCTGGTGATCGCGGATCGCTTCGAGCGCAAGTCGGTGATCGTCGCGATGGCGGCGGCGATCGTCGTCTGCGGGCTGCTGTTCAGCCAGACGACCGTCGGCGCGTTCCTGATCGTGCTCGGCATCGGCCTCACGCTCGCGAGCAACATCATGTCGTACAGCTTCCACGCGTATCAGGCCGAGTTGTTCCCGACGTCGATCCGCGCGCGCGCGGTGGGCTTCGTCTATTCGTGGAGCCGCTTTTCCGCGATCTTCTCGTCGTTCGTGATCGCCGCCGTGCTCAAGGGCTTCGGTACGTTCGGCGTGTTCGCGTTCATCGCCGGCGCGATGGTGATCGTGATGGCCGCGATCGGGTTCATGGGGCCGCGCACCCGCGGCATCGCGCTCGAGGCGATTTCGAAGTAGTTGTCGCGCGGGGTGCGGGGCAGGCGGCCGGGCGGCGCGCTACGTTGCGCGCCGCTCGGTGCTTCGTGCAGGGCGAACGGCGTCCGAAGCCCGAAGCCCGAAGCCCAGAGTAAAGCGCTCGGTGCGCGCCCCACGCCCCGCCGCGCTGCCGTTCAATGCGTGCGCAGGTAGAATGAAAGACCTCACGACTCATTGACCGCCATCGGGCCGAACGTGTTGCCCGCACGAGCGGCTTCGCCCCGGCGAGACGTCGGCGCGGCGCGCATGCGATGCGTTCCACGTACCGGCGAAGCTCGCGCGCGTTGCGCCGCTCGCTATGTCCGGCGGCCGGATCGGCCGATGGCTCCGATCGCATGATGCTTTCCGACCTGACGCGGCGATTCCCCGTGCCGCGTTGCAGTACGCGCACCGTCGCCGCCTTCGTGTGGCTCGCCGCCGCGCTCCCCGTTTCCGTTCTCGTCCCGCAGCCGGCCTTCGGCGCATCCGACGTGCCGGCGTCTGCCGCGCCCGGCGCCTCATCGGCATCGTCTCCGGCTCGGCATGCCGCCGCGGCGCATCCGGCGTCGTCGGCGGCGCCGTCGTCCGCTGCCGCCGCGCATCACGCGCATTCCGCCAGCGGCGCATCGGCTGCTTCGGCCGCATCCGCCGCCTCGGATACCGCAGAAACTTCCGCGAGCGAAGCCGAAGCACCGGCGCCGACGCCGCCGCGCCGGCATCCGCCGTTGTCTGCGGAACAGGCGAAGGAGGCGACCGCGCGTGCGCTCGACATGCGCGAGCGTTTCGCGCAGGAAGTGACGCGGCGGCTGAACGTGCCCGCCAACGACCAGCGCGCATACGCCGATCGCCTTCAGCGCGCACTGACCGACGCCAATCTCGGCGACCTCGCCGGCGAGTACGTCGCGATGGTCGACCGCGCGCCGAACGTGCAGGCGCTGTTCATCTACTTCCGCGCGACGCCGGACAACGCATGGCTGTTGATCGGCGCCTCGCCGGTCGGCACCGGCTGGCCCGGCCAGTACGATCACTTCCTGACGCCGCTCGGCGTGTTCCACCATTCGCCCGACAACATGGATTTCCGTGCCGAAGGAACGATGAACGACCACGGCATTCGCGGCTATGGCGCGCACGACATGCGCATCTACGATTTCGGCTGGGTCGAAGGCGAGCGCGGTTGGGGCAAGGGCGGCAAGTCGCCGATGCGCTTCCAGATGCATGCGACCGACCCCGATCGTCTGGAGCCGCTGCTCGGCATCCGGCATTCGAAAGGCTGCGTGCGGATTCCCGCTTCGCTGAATACGTTCCTCGACCGTCACGCGATTCTCGACGACGACTATCAGGCGCGCGTCGAGTCCGGCCGGTCGCTGTGGGTGCTGCGCCACGATCGCGACATCACGCCGATCGCCGGGCGCTATCTGGTCGTGATCGACAGCGAACGCAGGACGCGTCCGGCATGGTCGCCGGCGCCGGGCCACAAGGCGCGGTCGAAATTGCCGAAGAACGGCGATACGGCGGATTGACGCGCGCCGGTCAGCGGAAGAATTTCAGCCAGTCGAACAGGCCCGCATGCGGTGCGCGCCGCTTCGGCGCCGGCGCGCTGCGCGGCCGGAAATCCGGCGAGAACTGCACGCGCGGGTCGATCGCGCGCGCACGCAGCGCCGCATCGAAGAACGTGCCGACGATCGGCAGCGCGCTGTGCGCGCCTGCGCCCCAGTAATCGCTGCGCAGCGTCACGCTGCCGTCGTCGAAGCCGACCCACGCGCCCGCCACCAGTTGCGGATGCATCAGGATGAACCAGCCGTCCGTGTTGTCCTGCGTGGTGCCGGTCTTGCCGGCGACGTCGATGCGGATCCCGTAGCGCGCGCGGATGTCGGCGCCGGTGCCGTAGTCGACGACGCCGCGCATCACGTCGATCAGCGTCTGCGCGGCCGCGACCGGCAGCGCGCGCTCGGGCGGCGCGCTGCCGAACGTCGCGAGCACCTTGCCGTCGCGGTCCTCGATGCGCGTGATCATCTGCGGCGCGACGTACACGCCGCGGTTCGCGATCGTGCCGTACGCGGACACCATTTCCTTCAGCGTGACGGGGCTCGTGCCGAGCGCGAGCGACGGCACCGCGTCGAGCGGGCTGTCGCGCACGCCCATCGCGCGCGCGAGCTGCGCGACCCGCGCCGCGCCTTCGCGCTGCATCACCTGCGCGGTGATGCGGTTGCGCGATAGCGCGAGCGCGTCGCGCAGCGTCATCGGCGCGTCCGTCGGCGGCTCCGCGTCGGTCGGACGCCACTGCGCGTGCGCGCCGATCGGGATCGCGACCGGGCGATCGACGAACGTGTCGTCCGGGCGCATCCCGTCCGCGAACGCGGCGCCGTACACGAACGGCTTGAACGTCGAGCCCGGCTGCCGCCGCGCCTGCGCGACGTGATCGAACGGCTCGCTGTCGAAATCGGGGCTGCCGACCCACGCGCGGATCGCACCGTCGCGCGGGTCGAGCGCGACGAAGCCGGCCTGCACGCGCGTCTTGCGCTCGCACAGCGAGCGCATGAACGCGCGGTTCGCGCCGAGCTGCTTCAGCGCGACCGCGTCGGCGAGCCCGGCGTCGCGCGCTGCGCGGTAGTCGGCGCTCTGCCGGATGAAGCCGCGAAACAGGTCGTTGCGCAGCCCGCAACCGGACGCGCCGCGCCACGCGCCGTCGGCGACCGCCTGCAGGCGCTCGGTCTGCTGCGCGAGCGCGCGCGTGGCCATCTGCTGCAGTTGCGCGTCGAGCGTCGTGCGCACGACGAGACCGTCCGAATAGAGGTCGTAGTTGTTGCGATCGGCCCACGTGATCAGCCATTTGCGCAGTTGCACGGCGAAGTGCGGCGCGGGGCCGGGCTGCGCGGTCTGCGGCTCGAAATCGACGCGCAGCGGCCTGCGCTGCAATTGCGCGAGCTGTTGCGGCGACAGCATGCGCAGCGCCGCCATCCGCGCGAGCACGAGGTTGCGCCGCTGCACCGCGCGCTCCGGATTCAGCACCGGGTTGTAATAGCTGTTGCCCTTGAGCATGCCGACCAGCGTCGCGCTTTCGACGATGTCGAGCTGATCCGCCGATTTGCCGAAATAGGTGCGCGCGGCCATTTCGACGCCGTACGCGTTGTACAGGAACGGCACGGTGTTCAGATAGGTTTCGAGGATTTCGTCCTTGCTGTACACCGTCTCGATCTTGAACGCGGTAATCAGCTCCTTCACCTTGCGCGTGAGGGTCGGCGCACGGCCGATCTCGTCCGGATACAGATTGCGCGCGAGCTGCTGCGTGATCGTCGAGCCGCCCTGGCGGCTGCCCGAGAACGTATGCAGCCCGGCCGCGATCGTGCGGCGCAAGTCGATGCCGTGGTGGGCGTAGAAGCGGTGGTCTTCGGTCGCGATCAGTGCGTCGACCATGTGCGGCGATATCTGCCGCAGCGGCACCCATTCGCGGTTCACGGGCCGGAACTCGGCGATCAGCTGACCGTCGGCCGACAGCACGCGCGCAGGGCGGTCGATGCGGGCGCGGCGGATGTCGCCGATGCTCGGCGTGAACGGCACGAACGCGAGCAGGACCAGCAGCCCGAGCAGCGGAAGCGCCGCGAGCGCGAGCACGACGCCGCGGCGCGTCGGATGGCGCAGCCGCTGCCATGCGCCGGCGCACAAGGCGCGCGCGCGGTCGCGGCAGCGGAGCCACAGATTGCGAAGAGACGGCACGAAGCGATTCACGGCGACGGTAGCGCGGAGCGCGGTCCGAAAAGGCGCGATGCTAGCAAACCGCGAGCGGCTGCCGCGGGCCGAAACGGCCGTTTTCTTGCAAGATTTACAGACGATTACGTTTGTTGCCCGCGGACAACCTTTCGCGGCGCCCGCGGCCGCGGCGCGCCGCTCGGGTCGAGGGCGGCCGCCTCCATCTGCGCGATCGAAGCCGCCACGCCGCGCGCTTCCACGAAGCCTTTGCCGCTCGGTCGTGCATTCGCTTCGACGACGGTGGAGCGCGCCGCCTGCAGCGATGCCGCGAGCCGCCACGTGGACGGCGGATCGTCGCCGAGCCGCACGTCGCCGAGGCGCACGGCGGCGCGCCGGAGCGCGCCGAGCGACGGCATTGCCACGATGCGGGCCGTTCGGGCCACGATCCTGTTCTGCTGAAACTGCTCGCAACCGGTTCTACAGAAGAAACCAGTTTGCGGGCACAATCTGCGCATGACGAAGCCCATGCAGGGCCGTCAGCCGAACCCCGTCCCACCGTGGAGCCGCCATGTATGTCCCCGCCGATTTCGCCGAATCGAACCCCGACGCGCTGCGCGAGCTGATCGTCCAGCATCCGTTCGGCAGCCTCGTCACGCACGGCGCGAGCGGCCTCGACGCGAATCATCTGCCGTTCGAGCTGTTGCCGCGCGACGGCGGCCTCGGCGAGCTGCATGCGCACGTCGCGCGCGCGAATCCGCTGTGGCAGGAAGTCGAGAACGGCGACGACGTGCTCGTGATCTTCCGCGCCGGCGATGCGTACATCTCGCCGAACTGGTATCCGAGCAAGCATGTCGCGCACCGTCAGGTGCCGACGTGGAACTACGTGGTCGTGCATGCGTATGGTCGCATCACCGTGCGCGACGACGAGAAGTTCGTGCGCGGCGTGGTCGCGCGGCTCACGCGCACGCACGAGGCGTCGCAGCCGCTGCCGTGGAAGATGGCCGATGCGCCGAAGGACTATCTCGATGCGCTGCTGCAGTCGATCGTCGGGCTGCAGATCGAGATCACGCGGCTCGTCGGCAAACGCAAGCTGTCGCAGACCAAGGCGGCCGACGATATTCGCGGCGCGGCCGACGCGCTGATCGCGAACGGGCAGGTGGCCATCGGCGACGCGATGCTCGAGCAGGCGGACGCGAAGCGGCAGTGAGTCGCGCCGATCCGCACGCGCGCCGCACCTGCGCGCGCCGCCGTGCGAGCTACTGCGTGCGCGTCGCGCGTTGCATCGCGTCGGTGGCCGCATGTGCTTGCGCGAGCGCGGCGCGGATCGCGGCTTCCGTCGTGTCGTACCCGCCTTCGCCGTACCGCGTGTAGACCACCTTGCCGCTCGCGTCGATCAGGTACAGCGCGGGCCAGTACTGGTTGCCGTACGCGCGCCAGGTGTCGTAGTGGTTGTCCTGCGCAACCGGATAGCGGATGCCGAAGCGCTCGAGCGCTTCGGCGACGTTGTCGGCATCGCGTTCGAACGGATACTCGGGCGTATGCACGCCGACCACGACGAGCCCCTGGTCGCGATATTTGCGATACCAGTCGTTCACGTACGGAATCGTGTGAATGCAGTTGATGCACGAGTAGGTCCAGAAGTCGACCAGCACGACCTTGCCGCGCAACTGGTCGAGCGTGAGCGGCGCGCTGTTGTGCCAGCGCTCGATGCCGGTGAAGTTCGGCGCCTGCATGCCGGCTGCCGATGCGGGCAGCTTGGCATCGTCGCGCGTGCCGGCGAATGCGGCGAGCGCGGCCGTGGCGGCGACCGCGACCACGGCGACGGCGGTTCTGAAACGGGGCAGCATGGCGGTTCTCCGGTTCGGTGGCCGGCTGGGCGGGTGCGTCGGCCGACGGGTTTCGACGATCCCCATTGGGCCGCACCGACGTATCGGCGATGTGTCCTCCAAGCGGCGCGTGTGCAATGTTGTGTGTCGTCGCGGCGGCGCGATACATTGAGATACAAACGCGCGGCCGCGCTGCGGTATAAAAGCGGACATCGCGAGCCGCCACATCACGACGAAGACACCCATGGACAAGCCCGACCACGTATTGATCGTCGACGACGATCGCGCGATCCGCGAACTGATCGCGGACTATCTCGAGAAGAACGGCATGCGTGTGTCGGTCGCCGCGAACGGCCGCGAGATGCGCAACCTGCTCGACGACGGCGCCCCCGATCTGATCGTGCTCGACCTGATGCTGCCCGGCGAGGACGGCCTCACGCTGTGCCGCGACCTGCGCGCCGGCCGGTTCCGTACCGTGCCGGTGCTGATGCTGACCGCGCGCGGCGAGGAAACCGACCGGATCATCGGCCTCGAAATGGGCGCCGACGACTATCTCGCGAAGCCGTTCGCGGTGCGCGAGCTGCTCGCGCGCATCCGCTCGGTGCTGCGCCGCGCACGCATGCTGCCGCCCGGCATGCAGGTGACGGAGACGGCCGCGATGCTCGCGTTCGGCGAATGGCGGCTCGACACGACCGGGCGCCACCTGCTCGACACCGAAGGCACGATGGTCGCGCTCAGCGGCGCCGAATACCGGCTGCTGCGCGTGTTCGTCGACAATCCGCAGCGCGTGCTGACGCGCGACCAGCTGCTCAATCTCACGCAGGGGCGGCAGTCCGATCCGTTCGACCGGTCGATCGACCTGCTCGTGAGCCGGCTGCGCCAGCGGCTGCGCGACGGCGCGCGCGAGCCGCGCTACATCAAGACGCTGCGCAACGAGGGCTACGTGTTCTCGTCGGCGGTGACCGCGGTCGAAGGCGGCGCATGAACGCGCGCGCGTTGTCGTCGTTGTGGCACTGGCCGCGTTCGTTGTTCGCGCGGCTCGCGCTGATTCTGTGCGTCGGCCTCGCGCTCGCGCAGACGCTGTCGTTCTGGCTGACCGTGACCGAGCGCGACCAGGCGACCACCAACCTGATGATGGGCTACATCGAGCGCGAAGTCGCCAGTTCGGTCGCGCTGCTCGACAACCTGCCGCCCGCGCAGCGCGCCGCGTGGGTGCCGCGTCTCGCGCGGCGCAGCTACACGTTCATTCTTGGGCCGGGGCAGACCGGCACGCCGCCGGAGGCGCGCCTGTCAGCGCGCGTCGAGCGCTCGATCTCGGACGGCATCGGCGGCGACTATCCGCTGACCGCGAACGCGATTCCCGGCGATCGCGAGCATCTGCAGGTGCATTTGCGCCTGACCGACGGTTCGCCGCTGACGATCGACATCCATCCGATGTCGACGGTGCCGCTGTCGGGCTGGCTGCCGTACGTGCTGGCGCTGCAGCTCGCGGTGCTGGCTGCGTGCTGCTGGTTCGCGGTGCGGCTCGCGACGCGGCCGCTGAACCAGCTCGCGCAGGCGGCCGACGCGCTCGGCCCCGACCTGAAGGGCGAGCGTCTCGACGAGAACGGGCCGTCCGAGGTCGCGCGCGCGGCCCGCGCGTTCAACGCGATGCAGGAGCGCATCGCGCAGTACATGGCCGAGCGCATGCAGATCCTCGCATCGATCTCGCATGATTTGCAGACGCCCATCACGCGTATGCGGCTGCGTGTCGATACGATGGACGACGACGTGCAAGGCGCGAAGCTGCGCCACGATCTGCTCGAGATGGAGCATCTGGTGAAGGAGGGCGTTGCGTATGCGCGCACGCTGCACGGCACCGACGAGGCCGCGCGCCGCATTGATCTCGACGCGCTGCTCGACAGCATCGTGTGCGACTACACGGATGCGGGGCAGGATGTCGCGTTGCACGGCGGCGGGCCGCTCGCGCTCGTCACGCGGCCGAAGGCGCTGCGCCGGATCGTCGGCAATCTGGTCGACAACGCGCTGAAGTTCGCGGGCGCAGCGGAGATCGACGTGCAGGCGGCGCCCGACGGCGGCGCGGTGATCGCGGTGCGCGACCGCGGGCCGGGCATCCCGGACGATCAGCTCGATGCGGTGTTCGAGCCGTTCAGGCGCGTGGAGACGTCGCGCAACCGCGATACGGGCGGCACGGGCCTCGGCCTCGCGATCGCGCGGCAGCTCGCGCTCGCGATGGGCGGCACGCTGACGCTGCGCAACCGGGAGGATGGCGGCGGGCTGGAGGCGCGGTTGACGTTGGTGAATGTGGGGTGATGGGG
>NZ_PQMX01000092.1:0-20928 GCF_004368385.1 Burkholderia sp. B10
CCCTTCACCCGCCCCCACGCCCCCGACACGCTTCGTAGCTCGCCACCACGAGCCGCGCCGCGTGCCGTCTGCGACTACGGATTCCGGCGCCGCACGCGGCCGGCACCGTCCCTACAATCGACGCAGCAGCCGCGCGCCCCCCGCGCCGCCGGCCACCACAACCCGTCGACCATCGCCGAATCCGCCCCGATCCCGCCGTGCCTGCGCTGCCTTTGACGAATGCCGACACCGGCGACGCCGCGAACCAAGCGCCCGCCGCCGCTCCGGCCGCCGCGCAGACCGCCGCCGCCGTGCCGCCCGCGCCGGTCGCGGTCCCGCTCGACGCGTCGCCGTACCTGCCGCGTCTGTCCGCGGCCGCCGCGCGCGGGCTGTCGCATGCATACGGCGCGCCGGCCGCCGTGCCGGTCACGCTCGGCGAGCACGCGTACGAGGTGCGCTGGCGCGTCGCCGCCGAGCCGGTTGCCGATGCCCATGCATACCGGTTCGTTGTCGGCCCGGCCACGGGCACGCTGTGGCTTGATCCGCTCGCCGAAACCGAATGGCTCGGCGATGCCGCCGACCCGGACGTGCCGGCCGTGATCCGAGCGGCGTTGCTGGCCGATCTCGCGGCGCCGCTCGCGGCCGTGCTGCAGGCCGCGACGCGGCAGCGCGTCGAATTGCTGCCGCCGCCCGCGAGCGTGCCCGCATGGCGCACCGCGCCGGCCGCGCTGCGCTTCGAGCTGCGCCGCGCCGACGGCGCGTGGCGCTGCCACGGCGCGCTGCTGTTCGACGCGCCCGACGCGCTCGCGGTGTTCTTCGCGCAACCGGCGCCCGCGCGGCCGGCCCCGCACGCGGCCTATGCGAGCCTGCCGGTGCCGCTCGTGTTCGAGATCGGCCGCACCGAACTGACGACGGCCGAGCTGGCCGACGTCGTCGGCGGCGACATCATCGCGATCGAGCGCTGGCGCGCGCACGAGCAGAACCTGCTGTGCGTCGCGCGCGTGCCGGCCACGCCGGCGTGGGAGATCACCGGACGGCCGTCCGGCACCCGGCTGACCGTCGAACGAATCAGGGAGATGCCTTTGGAACCGACCCGCACCGACACCCCGCCCGCGACCGCGCACGACGCACCGCCGGACGACGCACCGCGCTCGCTCGACGGCCTCGCGGTCGACCTGCGCTTCGAGCTGCCGCCGACGTCGATCCCGCTCGGCGAACTCGGCGCGCTGCAACCCGGCGCGGTGATCGAACTGCAGCAAGGCATCAACCAGAGCGTGATCCATCTGGTCGCGAACGGCATGCTGATCGGCACCGGGCATCTGATCGCGGTCGGCCAGAAGCTCGGCGTGCGCGTCGTCACGCTGACGCAGCCGGCCCCGCGCGAGCGTTGAGCGATGGGCAATCTGCCGAATCCGGTCGCGCTGATCGCGGTGATCGCCGCGCTCGGCATCGCACCGTTCGCCGCGCTGATGGTGACGAGCTACACGAAGCTCGTGGTCGTGCTCGGCCTGCTGCGCTCCGCGCTCGGCATCCAGCAGGTGCCGCCGAACCTCGTGCTGAACGGCATCGCGCTGATCCTGTCGCTGTTCATCATGGCGCCGGTCGGGATGTCGATCCGCGACGCGCTGCAGGCGCGCCACTTCGACGCGGCGGGGCAGTTGTCGACCGCGGACATCGGCGTGCTCGCCGACGCCGCGCTGCCGCCGATCAAGGATTTCCTGGTCTCGCACACGCGCCAGCGCGACCGTGAATTCTTCGTGCGCACCGCGACGTCGGTGTGGCCGAAGAACCGCGCCGACGGCATCAAGGACGACGACCTGCTCGTGCTGGTGCCGAGCTTCACGCTCGCCGAGCTGACCAAGGCGTTCCAGATCGGCTTCGTGATCTATATCGTGTTCATCGTCGTCGACCTGCTGGTCGCGAACATCCTGCTCGCGCTCGGGATGCAGATGATCTCGCCGACGACGATCTCGGTGCCGTTCAAGCTGCTGCTGTTCGTCGCGCTCGACGGCTGGTCGCTGCTCGTGCACGGGCTCGTGCTGTCGTACCGCGTAGCGGGGGCGGGATGAACGCGCGCGCGCTGCGCTGCGTCGCCGCGGGCCTGTACGCGCTGGCCGCGCTGATGCTCGCGTGCTCGGGCCTGAACGTGCGCGACGCGCGCGCGGCCGGCAGCGCCGCGGCCTTCACGCAACTCGCGCGCGCGTGCGCGCCGAACGTCGATCCCGACACGCTCGCCGCGCTGGTGCGGACCGAATCCGGCTTCAATCCGTATGCGATCGGCGTGGTCGGCGGCCATCTGACGCGCCAGCCGGCGTCGCTCGACGAGGCGCGCGCGACCGCGAGCGAGCTGGCCGCGCGCGGCTTCAGCTACAGCGTCGGGCTCGCGCAGGTGAACGAGCGCAACTTCGCGAAGTACGGGCTCGACGACGCGACGATGTTCGAACCGTGCCGCAACCTGCGCGCGGGCGGCGCGATCCTGACCGAGTGCTTCGCGCGCTCGTCGAACACCGGCCGCTCGCCGCAGGCCGCGTTGCGCGCGGCGCTGTCCTGCTACTACAGCGGCAACTTCACGACCGGCTTCTCGAGCGGCTACGTGAGCCGCGTCGTCGCCAGCGCACAGCGCAATGCGCGCGAGGGCGGCGTCGAGCCGATCCCGGTCGTGCGCGACGTGCCGCCGCCGGCGCGGCAGCGGCGCATGGACGCGGTCGCGACCACGCCACCCGAGCGCGCGCGACGGCTGCCCTCGGCGGCGGCGGCGGCGGACGCGCCGTCGTGCCATGCGCGCCCCGTCGTGATGATGTGTCGCGGCTTGCCGGCCAGCCAGGCGAAGCGGCTGTGCGTGCGGTGCCTCGACCAGTGACGGGCTGAGCGCGCGTCGGCGCATCGCCGGATGCGGGCCGTTTTCAGGGGTCGAACGACGCTGCCGCGCCGCACCGCCGCAGCCCGCGCCGCTCTCGTAGCGCGTGCGGCGCCGTCGCGCCGCGCGCCTCGCCGCGCTACGAAACAGCCGTGCGCCCGCCGCGATGCGCGTCCGTACACTCGAACGATCGCGGCGCGGCGTGTGGCGCGCCGTGCGCGCCGCGCATCGCGCGGCTCAACGGAGACGAGCATGCTGTCGATCGACGGACTGGGACTGGGTGTCAACTGGCAGCGCTTCCTGTCGGAAACGCTGAATCCGGTCGTCGCGCCGCCGCCCCCGCCGCCGAAGCAGGACGATCCGGCAGCCGGCCCCGCGAACCCGACCGTGACGCCGCCGATCCCAGTCACCGCGTCGCTGGGCACCGACCCGGCCAAGCCGACCAACGCGGAAATCCAGTCGGCCACGTCGCTGATCCAGAGCATGGCCGCGCAGTACACGGCGCCGCCGCCCGACATCACGGTGGAGAACGACAAGACGACCGCCGTGCAGAAGGCGATCCAGGGCGCGCAGACCAAGTACGACAACGCGTCGCAGGCGCTGCAAGGCGCGCAGAACGTGCTGCACCTGGCGAACCGCGACCCGGAGTCGACGCCCGCCGAGCGCAAGAGCGCGCAGGCCGACTATGCGAAGGCGCGCGCGGCCGCCGACGACGCGCAGCGCGAGCTGAACGTGACGACCGACGCCGGCTACATGATCCTGTACGGCGAGCAGGCGAACGCCGACATGCCGGCCGGGATGAAGCTCGACGATTCCGGCAAGGTGACGGACCCCGGCGACGCGCAGCACGCGGCCGACCAGCAGCTCAAGACGCTGATCGCGGCATTCCCCGATCACCCGGACGATCCGAACTGGGCGCCGCAGGCAAGCGACTGCAAGAACCCGCTGCAGATCCGGCTTTATGACGACTGGCAGAAGGCGCAGGCGCATGCGTCGGCCGGCTCGGCGAAGTTTTTCGCGGACGTCGCGAACTCCAATCTCGCGTACGCGCAATTCCAGTCGTACCTCGCCGATCCCGACTACAAGGCGGCGCTCGATGCGGGCGTCGGCCGGCTCAACGATGCGTTGCAGCCGCTCGACCTGCAGGTGTCGATGCCCGACGCGCCGGATTCCGCGGATGCGGCGCAGACGACCGTCACGGCCGCGGCCAAGGACGCGAACTACGCGAATGCCGCACTCGCGGCGGCAAACGACAACGTGACGCTCGCCCAGGCGCAGCAGCAGTCCGATGCCGACAACGGCAAGGAAGGGCCGACGGTGATCGTGCCCGACGCGATCGCCAAGGACAAGACGGCGCTCGCTCATGCGCAGGTCACGGCGGGCACGAGCAGCAGCTATCTGCAGATGCTGGCCGCGCAGCAGCAGGCCGACACGTTGCAGGCGAACTACCACGGCAAGCTCGCTCGCCTGTCCGACGATCCGAGCGAGCCGTACCAGCAGCTGCAGCTCGCGAAGCAGCAGGCCGGCATCGCGCACGACGCGTTCGTGGTCGCGTACGGCGCCTCACTCGCGCAGCAGTACGACGACCAGGCCGCGCAGATCGAGGCGAGCGTCAAGCCGCCCGCGCGTCCCTCGCCGTTCAACACGGCGAACCCGTCGCAGCTGTTCGCGCCGCCGCCGTGGAACACGACGGGCACCTCAGCGAACGGCACCCCCGCGAACGCGGCGCCGCTGTTTTCGTCGCCGTTGCCGAAGACGAACGCCGCAGGCGCGCCGAACGCCAACGGCGCGCCGAACGGCAGCCAGCCGTTGTGGAACACGTCGCCGTTGCTGAACGGCCCGCTGTCGTTCGCGCCGGCGGATGCGGCGGCGAACCCGGCCACGCCGTCCGGCCCGACGCTGCTCGACGCGAAACGCCTGCGCGTCACCGCGGGCGCCATCCGCGCCGCCGGCAACCGGCTGTCGAATCTGGTCAACGAGCGTGCGACCGGCGCGGCGCTCACCGAAGCGCGCAACCAGCAAGCGCAGAAGCACGCGACGCTCGCGACGATCCAGCAGCAATACGACGACTGGCAGGCCTCGCATCCGGCGCCGACGCGCTTCCGGCAGCTCGCCGACGGCGACATCCTGCCCGCGTATACGCCGCCGCTGCCGAACCCGAACCAGACCCAGCTCGATCAGGCGAAGAAGGATGCGCAGAACGCCGACAACGCCGTGCAGCGGCTGCAGTTGCTGAGCGAGTCGGCCCACCAGCAGGTGCTGCTGGACCAGTTCGACGCGGGACTCGAAGAGCGGCTGCGCTATGCCGATCCGAATTCCGACGCGTACAAGGACTACCAGAGCGCGCAGCACGATTTCTACGAGGCACACCGCAGCGAATTGTCGAACACGCTGCTCGACGCGGCGAGCGCGAGCACCGGCAAAGGCGCGACCATCGACTTCGGCAAGCTGAGCGACACGCAGCAGCGCAATCTGATCGGCGTCGCGCTCGGCATGGCGCCGGACGTCGGCGGCGACGCGTCGTCGAACACGTCCATCGCGACCGACACGCAGACGCATTTCACCAACAAGGACAAGCTGTCGACGATCGACAGCGTGCGCGACCAGCTGCTGAAAGTCGGCGGCGGCGCGACGACGCAGGTCAGCGTGCTGCCGATGGTGTATGCGGCGAAGGATGCCGGCATGACCACCAGCGCGCTGTTCAAGGTCAGCGGCAAGGACGGCACGCAGTACGTCGACGAGACGGCGAGCACCTACGACGACATCAACGACTACATCGACAACAACGAGCTGTCGAAGGACGGCACCGTCGACATCGCGACCGGCCACAACGCGGACGGCACGCTGCAGCTCGTCTCGAAGGCCGCGCACCACGAGAGCGGCTTCGACAGCTTCATGAACACGCTGACCAGCACCGGCCTGAACATCGGCATGATGGTCGGCGGGATGGCGCTCGAAGGCCTCGGCACGCTGCTCGACGGCACCGTCGTCGGCGCGGTCGTCGGCGTGCCCCTGAACCTGCTCGGCGCGGGGATGATGTACACCGCGATCGGCGCGACGGTGACGAGCGCCGGGCTCGATCTGGCCAACCGCGCCGACCACGGCCGCAGCATCAATCCGTTCACCGACGCGGGTGCGCGGATGGACTTCATCAATCTCGTGCCGATGGGCGCCGCGGGCGCCGCGAAGCTGGCCGGCGCCAAGCTGTTCACGCGCACCGTGACGGCGCTCACGCGCACGCCGAAAGTCGCGTCGGTGCTCGCCGGCGGCACGAAGGCCACCGCGGTCGTGACCGGTCTGGGCGCCGGCTTCGAGGCGTTCGGCGAAGCCGGCTACGACTACTTCGTCACCGGCGACAAGAAGGCCGCCGGCGAGGAGCTCAAGTCGGGGCTGACGAACGTCGCGCTGATGGCCGCGGGCGGCCTCAAGGAGCGCGTGGTCACGTCGGTGCGCACGGGCACCGGCAGGCCGATACCGATCCGCGGTGCGGACGGCAAGACCGTCAGCGTGGACAGTCAGACGATCGGCCGGATCCTCAACAAGGGCGACGACGCGTCGCTCGCGGCCGGCCGCACGCGCGTGACGCTCGACGGCGAGGCCGTCACCGTGTCGCCGGACGGCACGCTGCGCGTCGGCGACAAGATCCTGACCTACGAAGACCAGCCGATTCGCGTGCTCGACCGCACGTCGCGCAACGCGTTGCCCGCAGGCAAATTCGTCGTGCTCGGCGAAGACGGCAAGCTGTCGGTCGTCTCCGCCTCCGACAAGAGCTGGACCAACGGCACGCGGATCGACTCGGTGACCGACACCGGCGAGCGGCTGTCGTTCGGCGACGGCGGCGGCATGAGCACGACGCCGAAGGTCGTGGCGAGAACACCGCTCGAACTGCTCGACCGCACGCTGCAGCAGGCGCGCGACGAATACGCGGCCGCCCGCGACGAACAGGCGCCGCGCAGCCTCGCGCAAGCGGCCGAGCAAGGCGAGACGGCCAGCGCCGCGAACGACGCGCGCAGCACGCGGCGCACGAGCCAGGAACGCGCGCGCGTCGACGCGCAGCGCGACGAGGCCGCGGCCGAGCATGCGACCGACGCGAACCTCGACCGGCGCAGCGCCGACGCCCAGGCGCTGCGCTACCGGCCGCTCGACGCCGACGCGTCGCCCGGCGCGAGCGCGCGCACGACGCCTGCCGCGGCACGCCCGCGTATCGACGTCCGGGTCGTCGACCTGACCGGCGCGAAGCCCGCCGCCCGCGCGGCGACGGCCGATCCGGCCGGCATCTCGGTGCCGCGCGGGCCGAGCGCGGAACCGCTCGAGGTCGGCGGCCGCACGCTCTACATCGTGCGCGACGGCGACGCGCCGCATAGCGCGTCGCCCGCCGCCGCGCGCACGCCGAACCTCGACGAACCGATCGTCGTGATCGCCGGCGAGCACGACGCGCAACTCGCACCCGAGCTCGCGAACCGCTGGGACAAGCCCGTCTATGCGGCGACGCCCGAGGCGCTCGACGCCGACGGTCAGCTGCGCGCCGACGCGCGCACGCTGCGTTTCGACCCGGCGCCCGACGGCGTCGCGCTCGCGGGCGACGCCGAAGCGGCACCGCACGCGTCGCCCGCCCGCGCGCCAGGCGACGCGCCGGTGATCGTGCTCGCCGGCAAGCGCGGGCCGAACGAGCCGGCGCTGCCGCGTCCCGCCGCGACGCCGCGGCCGCTGAAGGCGCTCGACGGCCGCTTCAGCGCGCCGAACCGCGTGCTGGTGCTGGTCAAGTCCGAGCGCAGCGCCGCGCCCGAGCGTGCGCCGGCACACGGCGAGACCGCGCCGCCGCGCGAGCGCGCAGGCGGCGGCGCCGCGCGGCCCGTGTCACACCACGACGTCGCCCTCGCCTACGATGCCGACCTGGTGGCCGCGCATCCGGAGATCACCGAAGCCGCGCCGCCCGAAGCGGCCGCGTCCGGCCCCGGCTGGTTCACGCGGATGCAGATGCGTTTCGGCGGTGCGCCGGTGCCCGACACCGTGCTGGCGCTCGCCTCGCAGTCGGCGACGCTCGTCACGCAGCTGCGCATGCTGAGCGACGGCGGCTGGCGCGTGAAGGTCGGCAAGCGCGGCGGCGGGAGCCACATCGATGTGCGCAAGCGCGTGATGACGATCGACGGCGCGCTTCAGGAACCGGGCAGCATCACCTACACGCTCGCGAGCGAGGCGCGCCAGGCGGTCGAGGCGATGGCCGGCGCGCTGGACCTCGACTACGGCAGCCGCAGCCGCTTCACGCGCAAGGCGCTCGAAGCGGAGGCGCGCGCGCAGATCAACGCGTTCGAGGCGCGCTACGAGATCGCGCTGTCGACCGGCGTCGACATCGCCGAACACGCGCAGCTGCCCGATGCGATCGCGCGCGAAGGCGTCGACTGGCACGGGCCGACGAGCGATTACACGGGCACGGTCGCGCGGCTCGCCGAAAACTTCGCCGATGCGCCGGTGGCCGCTCGCGACGCGCAGACCTATAGCGAGTTCTACGACGACGTGTGGGCGCGCCAGAAGCGCCGCGGCGGCGTCCCGCGCCGGATGCCCGCGCCGCGGATGCAGCCCGCCGACGGCCAGGACGGCACCGCGCCGGCCGGCCGGCAGCAGCTCGACGCGCGCACCGCGTGGAGCTACGCGCACGCCGTGCTCGAGTCGCCGTTCGGCGAGCGCCCGGCGCCCGATGCCGCCACGTTGCAGGCGCGCCGCGACGGCCACATGTCGACGTTCGCCGACGGCGACGTGCTGGTGCTGCATGCGGACACGCTGCCCGACGGCACGCTGCTCGTCGACGGCAAGCCGGTGAGCGCGCACGAATACGCGCTCGCGATGGCGCCGTGGCCCACGCTCAGGCAGGCGGACACGATCGTGCTGTCCGCCGGGCAAGGCGGCTACGAAGCGGCCGCGCGGCTCGCGAACGTGTGGCAGCGCGCCGTCTACGCGCCGCCCGAGCATGCGGTCGGCGCCGACGCGACGGTGCACGACACGCGCATGTTCCACCGCTTCGATCCCGCGCCCGCCGCGCCGCACGCGCTCGGCGAACTCGCGGCCGACGCCGACGGCGTGCATCTGGCCGGCGATCCGGCCAGCCGGATCGACATCGACGGCAACGTCGGCGAACTGCTCGGCGCCGGCGCGCGCAAGACGGCGTTCGCACTCGGCGACGACGCCGCGCTCGCCACCGTCGACCGCAGCCCGAAGCCGCCCGGCGCACCGCAGGAACCGCTGACGCCCGAAGCGCAGCGCGCCGCCGACGAGCAGCTCGTGCGCGACGAGCAACGCGCGCTCGCACAGCTGGAACAGTGGGGCATCCGCACCGTTCGGCTGGACGGCCCGTTCCGCGCGCTCGGCGACCGCGTCTCCGCGCTGTCGCTCCCGCTCGGCGTGTTCCACAGCGACGAATTCGCGAGCGGCCGCCTGCCGCCCGCGGTGGCGCGCGCGGCCATCCAGAACGTGTTGAAGACGCGCGAGGTGCTCGAGCAACACGAGGTCGGCTTCGACCTGCAAGGCATCTTCACGCGCTCGGGCGATTTTCTGGTCTGCGATCCCGGCCCGATCCTGAACACCTACGCGGCGCACACGCTGTCGCTGTCGCGCCTGTTTGAGATCGAGAAAGGCATTCACCGCTGGATCGAGCAGCACGGCGTCGACGCGCTCGATTCGGCGCTCGATCCGGCCCGCGACCCGACGCCGCTGGCCGACGATGCGTTCGTGCAGAAGCCGTCGGTGATCACGCGCGTGCGCATGCGGGTGGGCGGCGCGCCGCTGCCGGCCGAGGTCAGCGCGCTCGCGCAGCGCTCCGGCACGCTCGCGGCGCAACTGCGCATGCTCGACGCGAACGGCTGGCGCGTGCGCGTCGGCAAGCGCGGCGGCGGCAGCCGGATCGACACGAAGCACCGGCGCGTGACGATCGACGGCGCAGCGGCCGGCCCCGGCTGGATGACCTACGTGCTCGCGCACGAAACGCAGCATGCGGTCGACGCGATCGAGGGCACGCTCGGCCTCGACTACAGCGGCCGCGGCCGCTTCACGCGCACGGCGCTCGAAGCCGAGGCGCGCGCGCAGCTCAACGCATTCGAGGCCCGCTACGAGATCCGGATGGCGAGCGGCATCGACATCGCCGCGAACGTGCGGCTGCCCGACGCGCTGCAGGCGGAAGCCGACGCATGGCCGGCCGCGCGCGGCGACGCCGGCGCGCTCGCACGGCTCGCCGACGCGTTCGCCGAGGCACCGGTGTCGGGCGCGCGCGGCAAGACCTACACGGAGTTTTACGGCGACGCGTACGATCGCGGCCCCGGCCGGCGCGCGCGCGCGATGCCGGCGCCCGAGACGCGCGCCGCGCACGACGGCGATGGCGAGCGCGACGCGCCGACGACGATGCGCGAGATCCAGGCGCAGCGCGCGGCATGGTCGCAGGCGCATGCGGAACGCGACGCGTCGCCGTTCGGCGCGAGCGGAGCGCCGCCGGTCGACACGCTCGCGCTGCTGCGCGACGGCCGCGTGCTGCTCGACATGGGCCAGCGCATCGCGATCGTGCCGGCCGACACGCTGCGCGACGGCACGCTGCTCGGCCCCGACGGGCAGCCGGTCGGTCCGCACGAGTTCACGCTGCTCAACGCGCCGCCGTCCGATTACGGCTACACGACGATCCTGGCGGCGCGGCATGCGAACGAAGGCGGCGCCGCGCAGCTCGCGAACCTGTGGCAGCGCGCGATCTACACCGTCCATCCCGACGCGATCGGCGCGGACGGTATGCCGACCGACCTGTCGGCAATGAACCGCTACGTGCCGGCGAGCTATCGCCAGCCGTCGCTCGGCGAGCTGTCGGTCGACGGCGCGCACGGCACGCTCCATCTCGACGGCGCGCCCGGTCGGCCGGTCGATCCGGCCGATTACCTCGGGCCGGTGCTCGGCTCGGGCGCGTACAAGACGGTGTTCGACGGCGGCGCCGGCCAGGCGCTCGGCGTCTACCGCGACGGCTCGATCGACGGCCTCGCCGATGCGTACGAAGCGGTCGAGCTCGAGCAAGGCGGGCTCAAGACGCTGAGCGAGGTCTACGAGCTGCCGACCAGCACCACCGACGGGCCGTTCTCGGTCGTGAACCGCGTGGGCGTCGTGCTGAAGCCGTCCGCGCAGTTGAGCAGCGTCGACGTCGAGTTCGACATCGGCCTGCCGGCCGTGGTGTCGAGCCGCGGCCTGACGGATCTCGCCCGCATCCGTCGCGTCACGCAGGACCACCATCTGCTGTACGACTTCCAGGTGCTGTTCGGCCGCAACGGCGACGTGATGCTGCACGATCCCGGCGAAGTGCTGCCGCACGGCGATCCGCACGGCACCGTGCTCGCGCGGATCGACGAAGTCGCCGCGAAGATCCACTCCGGGCTCAGGCACGGCCGCATCAAGCTCGCGCATCCCGCGTTCGACGAGGCCGGCGCGTATGCGCCGCGCCGCGGCGCGATCGCGCACGTCGTCATGACCTTCCGCGGCATCGTGCTGAGGATGCAGGCCCACGCGCTGGCGCGCCGCTCGCCGACGCTGCGCGCGCAGCTGCGGCTCGCGCGCGCCGACGGCTGGAAGGTGAAGCTCGGCGCGCCCGGCGGCGGTCAGTATGTCGATGCGGCGCGACGCAGGATCGTGCTCGACGGCAACACGCGCCGCGCCGGCACGCTGGTGTTCGCGCTCGCGCATGAAGCGCAGCACAGCGTCGACCTCGCCACCGACACGCTCGGCCTCGACCGCAGCAGCCCCGACGCGTACGTGAAAAGCCTGCTGCTCGCCGAAGCGCGTGCGCAGCTCAACGCGTATCGCGTGCGCGCCGAAATCCTCGCGGCGGGCGGCCCCGACGTCGCCGCGCACGTGCAGCTGCCGGCGACGCTCGCGCGCGCGGCGGAACACGCGTTTGCCAGCGGCGAGCCGGCCGCGCTCGATGCGCTCGCCGACGCGTTCGGCGAGATCCGCACGTCGCTGCCCGGCACGCCGACCTATCGCGCGCTGTACGGCGAGCAGGCGCGCACCGAGCTCGCGGGCGAGCCGGCGCCGCTGACGCTGGCGGCCCCGGCCACGGGACGCGGCGGCGGGCGGCGCGGCGGCGCCCGGTCGGGCCGCAACGCGCTCGACAGCGCCGAGATGACGCGTGCGCGCGCGTGGCTCGACGCGCGCGGGATGCGCACGCTCAAGCGCGTCGACGGCGCCGATGCGGCGTCGCTGCGCGCGCTCGTGCGCCAGACCGGCACCGATACCGTGCTGCTGATCACGCGCGCCGGCAAGATCACGCCCGCGGCGGTGCCCGAGGTGGTCGCGACCGCACGGATCGATGCGAACGGCGCCATCGCGCAACCGAAGTTCGTCGGCGGCAAGCTCACGCCCGACGAGCAGCAATCGCTCGCGGCCGCGCTCGATCCCGCCCACGACGCGGCCGACCCCGCGCAAGCCGCGGCCGCGCGCGCGGGCTTCGCGTTCCATGCGTCGCCGGTGTCGCTCAAGCAGCTGCAGGCGCTCGGCGGGATGGCGAAGATCGAGTACGCAGGCGACGGCAAGGTCGTCGAATTCACGCGGCGCGGCCGCGTGAGCAGCCGCTACGTCGATGCGATCGGCGCGCTCGCCGATGCGAAGCACTATCGCAGCGCGCACAAGGCGCTCGGCGCGGCCGGCCGGACCGACACCATCTACGCGATCGACCGCACGACGGGCGAGCTGCGCGGCCATGCGACCTACGATGCCGCGAGCGGTTCGTGGAACTACCACGAGAAGGCGCCGCTGGCGCAGACGCGCATCGGCGAGCGGCCGCTGCGCGACGCCTATCCGCGCCGCGCGCAGGTGCGCGTGCGGCCGCACGGCAAACCGCACGGCGTGCCGCTCACGCGGGCGCGCCGGCATGGCGTGTCGTTCGTGGTCAGCAGCATCGATCCGGCCATGCTCGAACAGGTCGGCAATCGCTTCGATGCGCCGAAGCCGCCGAAGGCCGACAAGCCGGACAGGCTGCCGCGGCCCGGGCTGCGCTACCTCGGCCAGCTCGGCATCACCAAGACGCTTAACGCGCCGCGCCGCGTCGCGCTGTTGACGCGCAACCGCACCGCGGCGCTGCTCGGCCGCGCCCGCACGGGCGCCGCGCTGCCTGCTGCCGGGGCGGCGGCGGCGAGCGTGCCGCTGTTCGACCGGAACCTGCTGCCGTCGGGCAAGCACGCGGCGCTGGATTTCAGCGGCCACAATGCGGTGCATCTGCTGAGTGCGGCCGAGTTCGGCGCGCTCGATGCGGGCAAGCATCACATCTACGTGTACGACACGAGCGACCCGCTCACCCACCGGCTCGACACGCCGCAGGGCGTGCTGGTGCCGGACGCGAAGGGCAAGCTGACGTGGCACGACTGGCAGAATCCGGGCGCGCCCGGCGTGCCGCTCGAATCGTCGCCGATCGGCGCGGGGCCTTACGGCGCCGACACCCATCTGCTGCTCACCGAGCTGACGCCGGCCGAACTCGCGGACCACGCGCGCGGCACGCGCCTTGCCGCGCTGAACCGGCGCGTCGAGTATCTGGACGGGATCGCGAAGGACACGTCGCCGAGCACCTTCGCGTCGCTGCGCAACTGGGCAAGCGACGCGGCCCGCGAAACGCGCAGCGCACGCAAGGCGCTGAAGAAGGAAATCAAGGCCGCGACCAAGGCCGCGAAGCGCCAGGGGCTGCCCGAGCCGGCCTATCCGGAGCTCAAGCTGCGCCCGTACCAGCCGTCGCTCGTCAGCACGACGCTGGTCGAATGGAAGCGCCTGTATGGCGACGGCAACGTGCCCGACCTGTTCGCGCACCTCGAGCGGATCGACGCGCTCGCGAAGCACGAGCGCGATTCGCGCCTGCCGCCGCTCGAGCTGACCGACGCGACGGCCACGACGCCGCCGCCCGCGACGATGGCCGATGCCGCCGCATGGCGCGGCACCGGCCTGCCGTTGTACGTGGCGCGCGACTGGTCGGGCGGCGGCGCGCGCTACGCGCCGGTGCCGTTCTCCAGGCGTGCGCAGCGCGGCCTCAGCACGGCCGCCGCCACCGACCGCGCGCTGCGGCGCGCCGTGCTCGGCGCCGGCGACGCGGTGCGCAACCGCCTCGTGCCGATGAGCCGTGCGTACCGGCTGTCCGACGATCCGGCCGAATTCGTCGCGCAGACGCGTCGCCACGGCGGCGTCATGCCGGTCGTGACGATCCCGATCGATCCGCACACGCTGAACGCGACGCGCGGCGCGAAGCACGACCTGGAATTCGTCGGCGACGTGAAGTCGATCGGCGACCAGCGCAAGGCGAAGATCGACTACTGGGAAGGCACCATCACCGGCGAGAACGGCAAGGTCATGCACCTCGACGACCTGACCCGCGAGAACCTGCACCGCTGGCTCGACGCGGCGTCGGAGGCCGGCTTCCTGCTGCGCCTCGAGATGGCGCCCGCGCGCGCGCTCGTGTCGGCCGCCGACTACCGGCACCTCGCGGGCACCAACGACGGCTATCACCATCACGCACGCCTCGGCGCGCTGCTCGAATCGTGGGCCGCCGAGCACGAGGGCGAACCCGCGCCGCACGTGATGGTCACGTTCCACGGCTGGGACGCGGTGCCGGAGCCGGTGCCGGGCGCCGGGCACCTCGAGCTGCTCGACTCGCTGCTCGATCGCCCCACGCTCGAATGGGTGCACGTCGGCCTGTCGTATGCGACGCACGGCGCCGACTTCATCGCGAACCAGGAGCTGACGACCGCGCTGGCGAAGCGGCTCGTCGAGCGCGCCGTGGACGAATACGCGCAGCCCGACGGCCTCGACGCACCGCGCAGCAAGCTCGCGCGGCTGCACGGCACGGACGCGCTGACGCGCGTGTTCGAGCGCGTCGACCGCGACACGCTGGCCGACCAGCACCAGATGCTGCTGGCCGAGATCGAGCGGATCGGCCGCGAAAAGGGCCTCACGCCCGCGCAGATCGCCGAATTGCGCCAGCGCCTGTACGAAGGCAACACGACGCGCCTGCTGCATCGCGCGCGCTATGCGACGGCGAAGTTCGCGACCGACGCGTGGCACGCCGACCCGAGCCATGCGCCGTCCGAGAAGTCGCGCGAGCGCAAGTTCAACGAGGCCTGGCTGAAGGACGTCGGCGCCCGGCTGCGCGCGCCGCAGCAGGATACGACGCTGGTCGACGGCAGCACCGTCGCGGCGGGGCTCGAACCGTGGCGCGAAGTGGTCCGACGGCCGGCGCTGATGGTCGACGCGTCGCTGCCGGTCAGCGAGAGCCGCCTGATCAGCGCGCAGGCGGCCGACTACGTGAAGCCGGGCGATCCGCTCGCCGCCTTCGCGGAACTCAATGCGCTGCGCCTGCAGCAGATGGAACGCTCGTGGTCGGTGCTCAGCTGGAAGAACGTGCTGTCGGGGCTGGTCGGGATCGGCGCCGGCATCGCCGTCCACCATATCGGCCTGACGCCGACCGACTACAAGCAGGCGGCCAACGCGACCTTCGTCGGCGTGCGGACCGGCCGCCTCGTGCAGGCGCTGCATCAGGACACGCTGCGCGCGCTGCAAAGCGGCGATCCGCGGCTGTTCAACCACGTGATCGATCGCTTCATCAACGGGCTCAACAACCAGTTGTCGGCGCACCGGATGGACGAGGCGCAACGTCGCGCGTCGCTGGTGCGGCTGGCCGGCGAAGGCCGCGCGAAGATCAACCTGCAGCTCGAACTGCACGGCCGCAACGCGCTGTCCGCCGACAAGACGGTCGAGTACACGAAGCTGCTCGCGAACGACATGATCCAGCAGATGCAGGGCGTGCTGGCCGGCACGTCGATCCAGCAGTTGCACCACGGCAATCCGCGCCGCTTCCTCGGCAAGGTGGGCCGCACGGCCGCGATCGCGGGTTATGCGAGCCTCGGCGAGATGTCGCTGCATACGCTGCTGCAGGATCCGTCGCTGGTGCCGCTGCTGGGCACCACCGGCGCGGTGCTGGGCCTCACCTACACCGGCCTCGTGCAGGCCAGCGCGTTCACCCACCTGAGCATCGAACGGCGCAGCCGCTTCGTGCGCTTCATCGACACCGCGTCCGACCTCGCGAGCATCGCCGGCGGCTATATCGCGCCGTTCGTGGGCGCGGCCGCGACGATCCACACCAACCTGCCGACGGCGATCGCGTCGCTCAGCTCGGCCACGCTGCTCGCGCTCGCCCGCGCCGACACGCATTTCCCGAACCTGACCAAGCGCGTCACCGGCAAGATGCCGACGATCCTGCTGCTCGCGCCGATCGGGATCTACGTCGGCAACTGGGTTTATACGGCGGTCAGTGGCGGCAGCAGCAGCGGCAACGGCAGTAACAACGGCAACAACAACACGTCGCCGTCGAACGGCACCACGCACCACGGCAGCGCGCCTTCCGCGCCTGGCCTGCCTTCCGCGCCGGCCGTGCCGCCCCTGCCGCCATCGGGCACGCACGCGCACGTCGCGCCCGCGGCGCCGCCCACGACACCGACGACGCCGCAGACGCCGGCCGCCGCGCAGCCGTACATCGTCGTCGCCGGCGATTCGCTGTGGGTGATCGCCGACCGGCATCGGCAGTCGCTGCTCGAGGCCGCGCACGTGTCGCGCGCCGATCAGCAAGGGTTGACGCGCGACCAGCAGGACGCGCGCGCGCTGACCGAAATCCTGCAGCTCAATCCGTCGGTCGCCGGCGATCCGAACCAGTTGTCGGTCGGTACGCCGCTGAACATCGGTTGAGCGGCGTGGGAGTGTGAGCCTCGAACGGCCTGAACCGGCAAGGACGGGGGCCGCTCGCGGGCCTCCGCGTGTTGCGCATCGCGTTTCACCCGGCCGTCACACCGCGCGCTGTCCCTCGAGCCACGCCTGGAACATCAGCACCGTCCACAGCTGATGCTGCCAGTTCATCCGGCCCGTCAGATGCTGGCGCCACAGCCGCTCGACCGCCGCCGCGTCGAAGAAGCCTTCGGCGCGCAACCGCGACGGCTCCAGCAAGGCTTCGGCCCAGTCGCGCAGCGCGCCGCGCAGCCAGTGATCGACCGGCGCGCAGAAGCCCTGCTTCGGCCGGTCGATCAGCGCGCGCGGCACGTACTGATCGAGCAGCCGGCGCAGCAGCGCCTTCGGCTGCCCCTGCGGCAGCCGCACCGCGGCCGGCAGCCGCCACGCGAATTCGACGACGTGATGATCGAGGAACGGCATGCGCGTCTCGAGGCCGACGGCCATCGCCGCGCGGTCGACCTTCGCGAGAATGTCGGTCGGCAGGTACGTGAGCGTGTCGATCGCCATCGCCTGCTCGGCGAAGCTCAGATGCGCGGGCCACGCGGACACCGTGTCGAGCGGCGTCGGCGGCTCCTGGCCGGCGAGCGCGAGGCGCTCGGGATGATGGACCGACGACATCAGCAGCCGGTACAGCCCGATGCGGCTCTCGGCCGTCATCACGTGGCCGAGCTTGTGCAGCCGGTCGCCGATGCGCGACGCGCCGTCGCGCGCGTCCACGCCGCCCCAGGCGCCCTGCGCGACGGCCGCGAGCTGGTCCGCGTGGTCGGGCCGCAGCGCGTGCAGCGCGGCCGCGATCCGCGCGCGCACCGCGGCCGGCACGCGATGCAGCTTGCGCCACAGGCGCGGCGTGAGGAAGTAGCGCGTATAGCCGCCGAACAGCTCGTCGCCGCCGTCGCCGGACAGGCTCACCTTGACGTGCCGGCGCGTCAGCTCGGACACGAGAAAGGTCGGGATCTGCGAGGCATCGGAGAACGGCTCGTCGTAGATCGACGGCAGCTTCGGCACGACGGCGAGCGCATGGTCGGCCGTCACGTAGAGCTCGGTGTGGCGCGTGCCGAGGTGGCGCGCGACCGCCTTCGCATAGCCGGCCTCGTCGTAGCCGGCCTCGTGAAAGCCGATCGTGAACGTGTCGACCGGCTTGGCCGACTGCGCCTGCATCAGCGCGACGATCGCCGACGAATCGATGCCGCCCGACAGGAATGCGCCGAGCGGCACGTCGGCCTCCATCTGGCGCGCGACGGCCTGGCGCAGCACGGCGTCGAGCTGGCCGACGGCGTCGTCGGCGTTGCCGTCGAACGGCCGCTCGCGGCCGGCTTCGATCGCCTGCTCGAGCGCCCAGTACGCGCGCACGCGCGGCGTGTCGCGCGCATGCTCGAACTGGATGAAGGTGCCGGGCGGCAGCTTGCTGATGCCGCGATAGATCGTATGCGGCGCGGGCACGCTCGACTGGCGCAGGTACAGGCACAGCGCGTCGCGATCGACCGCGCCGTCGAAGCCCGGATAGCCACGCAGCGCCTTGAGCTCGGACGCGAACACCAGCGCGTCGCCGATCCGGCCGTAGTACAGCGGCTTCTCGCCGATCCGGTCGCGCGCGAGGGTCAGCACCCGCGACGCGCGGTTCCACAGCGCGAAGGCGAACATGCCGGTCGCGCGCCGCAGCGTCGCGTCGACGCCCCACGCGGCGATCGCCGCGACCAGCACTTCGCTGTCCGAGCGGCCGCGCCACGCGGGGGCGCGCCCCGTGCGTTCGAGTTCCGCGCGCAGTTCGCGATGGTTGTAGATTTCGCCGTTGAAGACGAGGACGTAACGGCCGCACGCGGAGGCCATCGGCTGCCGGCCCTGCACCGACAGATCGACGATCGCGAGCCGCCGGTGGCCGAGCGCGATGCCGGCCTCCGGATCGACCCACATGCCCTGCCCGTCAGGCCCGCGATGCGCGAGGCTCGCCGTCATGCGCGCAAGCGTGCCGCGCGCTGTCTCCTCATCGAAGGCGACGCTATTCAGAAAGCCGTCGATTCCGCACATTGGTTTGTCTGCCCCTGTTGACCCGATCCGGCAACGGCGGCGCGACTTCGCGGCCCGCCGCCCGGTTGACGGTCGAGCCATCTTACGAAGAAATAAATCAGCAACAATTCCCGCGCGAAACGGTGCTGCTACCGAAAAAAAACGGCGTCAAGCGGCTGCCGCACCGTGCGCGAAAATGGGCGCGGAGATTCGCACCGCGTGTGCTGCGCGCGCGGGATGCGACCCTGCATTCGATGATGGATTCGTTCGCATGAGCCGCGCATCCACTACGCGCCGGTCGCCCATTTGAGCAACTGCGCGACCTCGCGGAAATGCTGCTGCTGGATCGTGCCGTTCTCCGGCGTGGTTTCGTACAGCGCATGCGCGAGCCCGACGTTCGCGAGCGTCGGGCGCAGCGCGTCGCGCGCGAGCCGCACGATCCGCTCGGCCGCCTCGCCTTCGCCGCGCGCGAGCACCCACGGCAGCGAGCCGATCCCGCCGTAATAGAGCGCGACCGCGACGCGCGGCGAATAGACGACCACCGACGCGTAACCGATGCGGTCCGGCAGCGCCGCGAACTGCGCTTCGCGCGCGAGCTGCCGGCGCTTCGCCGCGATATGCGGATCGCCTTCGTCCTCCTTGTGCTCGCGCCGCACCTCGTCGATCGACATCTTCATCTTCTGGTTGAACTCGTGCCGCTGATGCACGATGTCGATCAGCGCCATCACGACGTAGATCAGCGCGGCCCAGCCGAACAGCAGCATCAGGAGCTTCACGATCAGCGCGAGGATCGACACCGGCCGCGTGAAGCCCGCCTGCACCGACGGATCGAGCGACTCGACGATCAGCCAGCCGAGCGTGGCGACCAGCAGCACGGTCTTCAGCAGCATCTTCGCGAGGTTCACGAGGTTGCGCATCGACCACATGTTCTTCAGCCCCTCGGCCGGATTGAGCCGCGACAGCTGCGGCACGAGGCGGCTCCATGCCATCACGCCGCCGACCTGCACGAAGCCCGCGAGCAGGCCGGCGAGCAGCCCCGCCGCGACGATCTGCGCCGACAGCAGCGCCCAGTCGCGCGCGGCGCCGTCCACCAGCACCGCGAGCCGCGCGGCCGGGTCGGCCGCGCCGGCCGCATCGAACACCAGCCGGAACAGCGCCTGCAGCCGCGCGAACAGCGTGCCGAGGCCGACCGCGAGCGCGACGCACACGCCGACGAAGAACGCCGACGACACCGTCTCCGCGCTCTTCGGCACGTCGCCTTTTTCGCGCGCCTCGCGCAGGCGCTTCGCGGTCGGCTGCTGGTTCTTTTCGGCCATCGTCGCTCCGTCGCCGCGCCGGCCGTCACGCGCCGCCGTGCGCGGCGAACAGCGCGCGCAGCAGCGCCATCAAGCCGCTGTCGGGGCTCAGCAGCGCATGCAGCGACGCGTACACGACGGGCAGGAACAGCACCATCATCAGCACCGCGAGCGCGCTCTTGAGCGGCTGCGAGAACACGAAGACATTCAGCTGCGGCACCGCGCGCCCGACCAGCCCGATGCCGAGCTCGACCAGTACCAGCACGATGATCACCGGCGCGGCGAGCTTCACCATCCATTCGAAGATCGTGTCGGTCTGCCGCACGACGAAGGTCTGCAGCATCGACGAGAGATCCGGGCCGAACGAGCCGATCGGCCACCACGCATACGACTGCGCGAACAGCTGCACGAGCACCTGCAGGCCGCCCGCCGTGACGAACAGCGCGAGCGCGACGAAATTGAGGAAGCCGGAGGTCGGGCCGCCTTCGTGGCCGCCCATCGGATCGAAGAACGCGGCGCTGCCGCTGCCCGTCTGGAAGTCGATCAGGAAGCCGACGCCCTGGATCGCGAACAGCACCGCGCTGAACGCGCCCGCGAGCAGCAGGCCGACCACCGCCTCCTTCGCGACGAGCAGGCACCACATGAGAAACGGCAGCGACGCGACCTGTGCCGGATCGATCGCCGGCGCGACGAACGCCGCGATCACGACGGCGATCCCGTTGCGCACGAGGCCCGTGATGATCTGCTCGTTGAACACCGGCACGATCAGCATGATCGGCAACAGGCGCGGCATTACGTAAAGCAGCGGACGCAGCGTGCCGGCGATGTCGTTGAAGTTCGTCGCTTGATCTAGCATCGGCGCTCCGTGGGCACGGGCACGGGTGCGGGCGCTGTGTCGTCGAAGTGCGGAGATGGGTGGGCGGAGGCAGCTGCCGTATCTGCGGCATCGCTCGTATTGTCTGCATTGTCTGCGTTGTCTGTGCTGGCTGCATCGGCTGCGCTGGCTGCATTGGCTACATC
>NZ_PQMX01000093.1:0-20897 GCF_004368385.1 Burkholderia sp. B10
CCCATCGCCCCGGCCACCGCGAACTGAACGGTAGCCTGTCCGCGCGTTCGCGCCTATCCCGCGGTTCATTTCTGCAACGCATCGCGCGCCGCCGCGCGCGTGCGCGTGTTTCGCGGCAGCCGCCCGTGTCACGTGACGTGTTCCGTAACATCGCCGGCGCGCGCGCCGCACGTTCGCCGCAGAAGCCTGCACGATCGCGGCCGCACGCGGGTTTTCGAGCTTGGCACCCTTATTGCTCCTTGACTGGAAAACAGAACGTCAGGGAGCCCGCACATGAATACCGTCGAAGTCATCAGCCGCGCAGAAACCGTCGATCGAGCGGACGTGATCGACGGCGCCTCGCTGATTCGGCGGCTCGTTTCCGAGCGCCGCATGCCGGCCGCCCGCGAAGCCGCATGCGTCGATAATCCGCCGCTGACGCTGTACGGCGCATTTCGCCAGGGCGTCGCCGATCACGCGGCGCGCCGCGCGAATCCGTATCGCGCGGGCAGCCGTTTCTGGGCGCTGTGGGAAGAAGGCCGTATCGAAGCTGAAACAGCCGGCCGTTGACGCGGCCGCCGGTCGAACGGCACGCGCGGCGCGGCTGCGGCCTCGTCCGACGCGCGTGGGCAGGCCGCTGCTCGTCGATCGGTGATTCACCACTGCAACACGCGGCGCGTACAGCACGCGCACTGCCGGGCGGCGGCCGATCGAGCCGCCGCCTTGCCACGCGTTTCCCGATAAGATGGCGGATTCCGTTCATCGAACGATGCCGCCATGACCGCTTCCCCGTCCCACCGAAATCCGATCCATTGCGAAATCGACCTCGATTCGCAAGGCAAGCACGCGGGCTATCTGCGCTTGCCGCATTCCGTGCATCGCTCCGCGTATGGCTGGCTGCCGATTCCGATCGCGTCGATCCGCAACGGCGAAGGGCCGGTCGTGCTCGTGATGGCCGGCAACCACGGCGATGAATACGAAGGCCAGATCATCGTGTCGCAGCTGATCCGCGAGATCGAGCCGGAGATGATCAGCGGGCAACTGATCCTGCTGCCGATGGCGAACTTTCCGGCGGCCGAGGCAGGCCAGCGCGTGTCGCCGCTCGACGGCGGCAACCTGAATCGCAGTTTCCCCGGCGACCCGACCGGCACGCCGACGCAGATCATCGCGGACTACATCGAGCATGCGCTGCTGTCGCGCGCGCAGTATCTCGTCGATCTGCACTCGGGCGGCAGCTCGCTGCTGTACCAGGGCGGCAACATGCTCGCCATCGATCCGCTCGATGCCGACGAGGCGGCGAAGCTCCACGGGCTGCTCGTCGCGTTCGGGCTGCCGAACGCGCTGCTGCATGCGCCGAACCCCGTGCATTCGGCGTCGGCCGCGCGCCGGCAGCGCGCGATCTCGATCGTCACCGAACTCGGCGGGGCGGGCATGGCCGATCCGGCGCTGATCCGGCTCGGCCGCCACGGGCTGCTGCACTACCTCGGCTATGTCGGGCTGCTGCACGGCGCACTCGTGCCCGATGCGCCGCCGACCGTCACGCGCTTCCTGCGCGTGGACGGCGATCGCCACTTCGTCTATGCATACGAGCGCGGGCTGTACGAACCGCTCGTCGAGCTCGGCGAGCGCGTGACGGCCGGCCAGCCGGCCGCGTGGGTGCACTTCCCCGATACGCCGCTGCGCGAGCCGGTGCTGCATCGCTTCAAAGGCGACGGCGAAGTGGTCTGCAAGCGCGTGCCCGCGCAGGTGCAGCGCGGCGACTGCCTGTTTCAGCTCGCCGAAGCATCGACGCCGCCGACGGTCATCGGCTAGTTCGCCGTTCGCCGCCGCACAACCGCTTCATAACGCCGACCGCAACGCCATGCCAAACCTTCCGGGACACGCTCATGGGTGACGCGACCACCGCGCTGATCGACACGAAGATATCGCGCGCGTCGGCGCCGAACGCGGCACGTGCGCTCTACGCACGTCTCGTCGAGGGCGGCGTCATCGTTCCCGAGCTCCGCAGCGGGTTGTCGCTGGGCGCGCCCGCCTTTCCGTTGCGCGCCGACTTCCGCGGGCTGGACGATCTCGAAGGCTGGGGTTCGCCCGAGCGGAAAGTCGATGCCTACAGTCCCGTCGTCACACGCATCACGGCGATTCAGATCGACGTGACCGGTCACGGCTGGCAGACCGGCGCAACGGGCCGGCCGGAACTGGTGGCTTCAGCGGACAATCACGGCCTGTTCATGAATTACGACGGCGGTTTCAGCGTCAATTGCCCGTCCTGCCGAGCGGCGATCGAACTCGGCGCAGACGGCAGCGACGAACTCGGTGAGGCGCTCGACGCGTGGTGCCGAGAACCGGAGTCGGCGCGGCTACGCTGCCCGTCGTGCGATTCGATCACGCCGGTGTCCGAATGGCGCTCGGTAAATTACGAATTCGCGGCCGGCCATCTCGGGATGACGCTCTGGGGCGAACACCTGCTGGGATTGGTCGAGCGTCCGTCGAGCGCAGCGGCCAAACACCTGAAGACGCTGTTTTCGGCGATCGAAGGCGCCGAGCCCGCGGTCGTGTTCTGCAATATCTGAGCGCTGCGCGCCTGATCGCCATCCTTGGTTCGATGCGCATGAGCTGCGAGACAACCGACGCGTGGGCCGCCTGTATCTGCATCACATGCAGGCCGAGCGATCACGGCCGCGCAACGCGCACACTCCATGCCCGCTGCAAGCCTTCTGACTTGCGCCGCGAAATCCTTATCGAAATTGCTTCGTTCGCCTTTGCGCGCCGCGCCGCTAACGTGTTCGGAACGGCGGCGGCACGCCCGATGCATCGCAGCACGCACTGAGCACTGAGGCCGCCGCCATCACGACAACCGCGTCGCGATAACGGCACTGACCGGACGGGCCGCATGCCCGGCCTTCGAACGGAACGTCCGCATCGCACGCCCCTCGCGATGCCCATGGCCACGAACGACCGCATCATCGACACCACGCCGCTCGACGTCCGCGCTCAGCCGCTGATCGACGCGCTGATCGACGAATACGCGACGCGCTACGACGCGTACCGCCCCGACAGCCGCGCGGCCGCGCGCGACGAACTCGCGCGCTACCCGGCTGAGCTGTTCGCGCCGCCCGATGGCGCGTTCGTGCTGCTGCTGCGCGACGGCGAGACGATCGGCGGCGGCGCATTCAAGCGCTACGACGCGCAGACCGCCGAGCTCAAACGCATCTGGACGCGCGCGGACCTGCGCCGCCAGGGGCTCGCACGCGCGATCGTCGACGCGCTCGAACAGCGCGCCGCGCGGCAGGGCTATCGGCGCGTCTACCTCACCACCGGCTTTCGCCAACCCGAGGCGTGGGCGCTGTACGACCGCACCGGCTATGCGCGGCTGTTCGATGCGTCGATCGACCCCGAAGCGTATTTCCACCTGCGCTTCGGCAAGGACCTCGTCGATCCGTCGCGCACGTCGACGCTCGCCGACCTGTGGGCGCCGCTGCCCGAACCGGCCTTGCCGCGCTGAACGCGCCGCGTCGTCGCAAGCGTTTCCGACTCCATCCCAGAAAAACCGTCAACTCCAGGATGCATTCATGCAACGAGCCGTTCCTTTCTCGCCGCGCGCACTGCGCACGCTGGCGGCCGCGCTGATCGGCGCGACCGCGATCGCCGCGGCGGCCGCGACCTTCGACCTGAGCCCCGAGCAGCACGGCCGCCCGCGCGGCACGGCCGATGCGGCCGTACAACGCGCGGTGCCGCCGACGTTCAGGTTCGCCGAGGCCGGCACGCTGACGATCGGCATCGCGCCGAGCCTGCCGCCGATCAGTACCTACGCCACCGACGCGCGCACGGTGATCGGCTTCGACGCGGACATCGGCCAGCTCGTGTCCGACAGTCTCGGCCGCAAGCTGAAGATCGTCCCGCTCGCATGGGCCGACTGGCCGCTCGCGCTCGAATCCGGGAAAGTCGACGCGGTGATCTCGAACGTGACCGTCACCGAGGAGCGCAAGCAGAAGTTCGATTTCTCGACCTACCGCAAGGACCAGGTCGGCTTCTACGTGCGCAACGACAGCAAGATCCAGTCGATTCGCGAGCCGAAGGACGTCGCCGGGCTGCGCATCGTGACCGACGCCGGCACCAACCAGGAAAAGATCCTGCTCGCATGGGACCGCGAGAACGTCGCGCATGGCCTGAAGCCCGTGCAGGTCCAGTACTACGACGACCAGGCGATGCGCATCGTCGCCGTGCAGTCGGGCCGTGCGGATGCCGTGTTCAGCGTGAACTCCGTGCTCGCCTACCAGAGCGCGCAGCAAGGCAAGACACGCGCGGTCGGGGCGATCAGCGGCGGCTGGCCGCGCACCGCCGACATCGCGATCGCGACGCGCCGCGGCAGCGGCCTCGCCGATCCGCTGACCGTCGCGCTCAACGGGCTGATTCGCAGCGGCAGCTACCGGCAGGTCCTCGAGCGCTGGAGCCTCGGGGCCGAAGCGATCGACCAGTCGCGCACGAATCCGCCCGGCCTGCCGAAGAGCTGAGCGGCCCCTTCCCTGACGCCCCCGCGAGAACGCCCATGTCATATTCGCTTTCCTTGCTGGACAAGAGTCCGATCGCCGACGGCGCGAGCGCGGCCGACGCGCTGCGTTTCACGACGACGCTCGCGCAGCGCGCCGAACAGCTCGGCTACGAGCGCTTCTGGGTCGCCGAGCATCACGGCGCGCCGGGCCTCGCGAGTTCCGCGCCCGAGATCGTCGTCGCGCATCTGCTGGCGCATACGTCGCGCATCCGCGTTGGTTCGGGCGGCGTGATGCTGCAGCACTACAGCCCGTTCAAGGTCGCCGAGACGTTCAAGCTGCTCGCCGCGCTCGGGCCGGGCCGCGTCGATCTCGGCATCGGCAAGGCGCCGGGCGGGCTGCCGCTGACGACGCGCGCGCTCCAATGGGGCCACGACCACGCGCGCAAACCCGACTTCGCGACACGGCTCGCGACGCTCGACGCATTCCTCGGCTGGGGTGTCGCCGAAGATCATCCGCTCGCCGGCGCGGTCGCGCTGCCGGTGCCGCCGCACGCGCCCGAACGCATCCTGCTCGGCGGCTCGCCCGACAGCGGCGCGCTCGCCGCCCGCCATGGCTGGCGCTTCTGCTACGCCGGCCACTTCAACGGCGACGACGCGAACCTCGAACGCTCGCTCGCCGCATACCGCGATGCGGGCGGCACGCGACCGCTCGTCGCGCTGTACGCGGTCGCCGCCGCGACCCGCGACGAAGCGGAACGACTGATCGGCGCGCTCAGGATCTTCAAGCTGCAATTCGCCGGCGGCTCGAGCTTCAACCTCGCGAGCGCACAAGCCGCCGCCGAATTCGCGCGGCAAAGCGGCGCGTCCGATTACCGGATCGACGAACTGCGCCCGACCGTGCTGGCCGATACGCCCGAGCGCATCCATCGCGCGCTCGACGCGCTCAGCCGCCGGCTCGACGTCGATGCGTTCGTGATCGACTCGCCGGTGACCGATTACGCCGCGCGGCTCGCGTCGACCGAATGGCTGGGCGGTGCGCAGTCGATCAGCCGCGCGCAACCGGCCGTCGCGGCCGAACGCGCCCCTTCCCCCGACCACAACGCGTGACACGCCCATGACGACCCGACGATCGATCCCCTTCGGCCTGATGCTGCAAGGCGCAGGCAGCCACATGAACGCGTGGCGGCATCCGAGCAACCCGCCGGACGCGAGCATCAACCTGGACTTCGCGATCGGCATCGCGCGCAAGGCGGAGGCCGCCGGCATCGCGTTCGCGTTCGTCGCCGACGGCCTCTACATCAACGAGAAGTCGATCCCGCATTTCCTGAACCGCTTCGAGCCGCTGACCGTGCTGTCGGCGCTCGCGGTCGCGACGAAGAAGATCGGGCTCGCGGGCACGATCTCCACGTCGTACAGCGAGCCGTTCACGGTCGCGCGCCAGCTCGCGTCGCTCGATGCGATCAGCGGCGGCCGCGCGGGCTGGAACGTCGTGACGACGCCGCTCGAAGGCACGGCGAAGAATTTCGGCAAGGCGCATCCCGAGCATGCGTTGCGCTACGAGATCGCCGACGAATACCTCGAGGTCGTGCAGGGGCTGTGGGACAGCTGGGACGACGGCGCGTTCGTGCGCGATCGCACGAGCGGCCGCTTCTTCGATCGCGACAAGCTCCACACGCTCGACCATCACGGCCGCTTCTTTCAGGTCGCCGGCCCGCTGAACATCCAGCGCTCGCCGCAGGGGCAGCCGGTGATTTTTCAGGCCGGCTCGTCCGACACCGGCATCGGGCTCGCCGGCAAGTATGCGGACGCGGTGTTCACGCATTCGCCGTCGCTCGACGAAACCGCCGCATTCACGCGCCGCGTGAAGCAAAGCGCGGTCGAGCACGGGCGCCAGCCGGGCGACGTGAAGGTGTTCCCCGGCGTGGGCCCGATCGTCGGCCGCACCGCGGCCGAAGCCGAAGACAAATACCAGGCGATCCGTGCGCTGCTGACGATCGACGAGGCGCTCGCGTATCTAGGCCGCTACTTCGATCACCACGACTTTACGCAGTACGCGCTCGATGCGCCATTCCCCGAACTCGGCGAGATCGGCCGCAACAGCTTCCGCTCGACCACCGACCGCATCAAGGCCGACGCGAAGCGCAAAAACCTTACGCTGCGCGAGACGGCGCTCGCCGTCGCGACGCCGCGGCCGAACTTCATCGGCACCGCCGAGCACGTCGCCGACGAGTTGATCCGCTGGCACGACGCCGGGGCAGGCGACGGTTTCATCCTCGGCTTTCCGGTGCAGGCACAGGGCGTCGACGACTTCGTCGACCTCGTGATTCCGATCCTCGAGGCGCGCGGCCGCTACAGCCGCGACCTGCCGGGCAGCACGCTGCGCGATCACCTCGGCCTGCCGCGCAAGGCGAGCCGTTACGCGCCGCGCGACGCCGTGCAGCCGCACGACGACGCGGCCCAGGCGCACGCATGACGCCGCTGCGCCGCCGCGTCGAGCGCGGCGCTTACCACCGACGACCCGATCGAGGACTCTCACCGACATGAGCGACACGACCCATCTCGGCGGCGCGCTGGCGCCGCTGCCTTCCCCGGACGCACAAGGCGCGCACGCGCGTCTTCGCATCGTGCCGGCGCGGCACCGGTCGCGCCTGGCCGGCACCGTGCTCGCGCTCGTGCTGATCGCGCTGGCACTGTATTCGATCCTCGGCAATCCGCAATGGGGCTGGCCGGTGTTCGCCGAGTGGTTCCTGTCGCCGCCCGTGCTGTCGGGGCTCGCGCGCACGCTCGTGCTGACCGCGCTCGGCGCGGTGTTCGGCTTCGCGCTCGGCGCACTGGTCGCGCTCGCGCGGCTGTCACGCTCGCGCCTGCTCGCCGCGAGCGCGTGGACGTTCGTGTGGCTGTTCCGTTCGATTCCGCTGATCGTGCTGCTGCTGATCCTCAACAACCTCGGCTATCTGTACGAGCACGTGCGGCTCGGCGTGCCGTTCACCGACATCGTCTGGTTCGACACACCGACCACCGACCTGATCTCCCCGTTCTTCGCGGCCGTCCTCGGCCTCACGCTGAATCACGCGGCGTTTTCCGCCGAAGTGATCCGCGGCGGCATCCTTGCGGTCGATCAGGGCCAGCTCGAAGCGGCCGCCGCGCTCGGGCTGCCGCGCGGCCGTCAGACCACGCGGATCGTGTTGCCGCAGGCGATGCGCGCGATTCTGCCGACGGCGTTCAACGATCTGATCACGCTCGCCAAGGGCACGTCGATGGTGTACGTGCTCGCGATGCCCGAGCTGTTCTATACGGTGCAGGTGATCTATCGCCGCAACCTCGACGTGATCCCGCTGCTGATGGTCGCGACCGTCTGGTATCTGATCATCCTGACCGTGCTGTCCGCGATCCAGGTGCAGGCCGAACGCCACTATGCGCGCGGCGCGCTGCGCAATCCGCCGCCGTCGGCGTTGACCTTCGTGCTGGCGCTCGCCCGCGCGCTGTGGCGGCGTACCGCGGCACGCAACGCGACCGCGCGCGCGGTTGCCGTCGGCGACGCTGCAGCCGTTGCGCCGCCGCTCGTCGGCGGCGACGTGGCCGTGCACAACGTGTCGAAGCAGTACGGGCCGCAGCACGTGCTCGACAACGTGTCGTTCGTCGCGCCGCGCGGCAGCGTGACGGTAATCGTCGGGCCGTCCGGCTCCGGCAAGTCGACGCTGCTGCGCACGATCAATCATCTGGAACGCGTCGACGACGGCTTCATCGACATCGACGGCGAGCTGATCGGCTATCGACGTGAAGGCGACGTGCTGTACGAGCTCAACGAGCGCGACGTGCTGAAGCGCCGCGCGGCGGTCGGCATGGTGTTCCAGAACTTCAATCTGTTCCCGCATCTGACCGTGCTGGAGAACCTGATCGAGGCGCCGGTCGCCGTCGGCGGCGTCGCGCACGATGCGGCCGAGCGCACCGCGCGCGCGTTGCTGGCACGCGTGGGCCTCGCCGACAAGGCCGATGCGTATCCGCGCCAGCTGTCCGGCGGTCAGCAGCAGCGCGTCGCGATCGCGCGGGCGCTCGCGCTGCGTCCGAAGGTGCTGCTGTTCGATGAGCCCACGTCGGCGCTCGATCCCGAACTCGTCAACGAAGTCCTCGACGTGATCAAGGAACTCGCGCGCTCCGGCACGACGCTCGTGATCGTCACGCACGAGATCGGCTTCGCACGCGAAGTCGCCGACAACGTGCTGTTCATGGAGCGCGGACGCATCGTCGAGTCGGGGCCGCCCGCAGTCGTCCTCGATGCGCCGGCGCATCCGCGCACGCGTGCGTTCCTGGCGCGCGTCCTGTGATGCGCGCCGCTCTTCCGCTGCGAGGCCTGCACCGATGATCGACCGACGCCTGTTCATCACCGCCGCGCTGGCCGCCGTTGCGAGCCTGCGCTCGCACGCCGCGTTCGCCGAGGCCGCGACGGCCGACCTCGACCCGCGCCAGGCCGGCCGCATCCGCGCCGCGCGCGACGCCGCCGCGATCCGCGCGGCCGGCAACTATCGCTGGGTGCGCGACGGCGCATTCACCGTCGCGATCGCGCCGCACGCGCCGCCCGTGTCGACCTATGCGACCGACGCACGCACGGTGGTCGGCGCCGATCCGGATTATGCGCAGCTCGTCGCCGATGCACTGGGTCGCACGCTGGTGCTCGTGCCGATCGCATGGGCCGACTGGCCGCTCGGGCTCGCGTCCGGCAAGTACGACGCCGTGATCTCGAACGTGGGCGTGACCGAGAAGCGCAAGGAGAAGTTCGACTTCACGACCTACCGGCTCGGACTGCACGGGTTCTACGTGCGCAGCGCGAGCCCGATCGCGAGGATCGCCGAACCGAAGGACATTGCGGGCCTGCGCGTGATCACCGGCGCGGGAACGAGCCAGGAGCGCATCCTGCTCGAATGGAGCCGGCGCAATGTCGCACAAGGGCTGAAGGCGACCGAGCCGCTCTATTTCGACGACGATGCGGCAGCGCGCGTTGCGCTGCTGTCCGGTCGCGCCGACACCGAACTGAATCCGAATGCGTCGCTCGCGTACGAGGCCGCGCGTGACGGCAAGATCCGTCGAGTGGGTGTCGTGAACGCGGGATGGCCGGTGAAGGCGGACGTCGCGATCGCGACGCGCCGCGGCAGCGGGCTGGCGCCGGCGCTGACGCTCGCGACCAACACGCTGATCGACAACGGCCGCTACGGCCAGGCGCTGGCACGCTGGGGATTGCAGAGCGAGGCGCTCGCGCGCGCGGAAACGAATCCGCCGGGGCTGCCGTCGTTTTGATTCGATGCGGCGGTGGGGCTGCCGTCGCATGCTACCGGCAGCGCGGGTAACGTGGCGCGGTTCGGGTTGCGCGTCTTCCGCGAAATTCGATCGATCGGCTTGTGCGCTTGATCGGCATATCGTCGAGCCGCGCTGCCGGCGGCTTCATGCGCATGCGCACTGCCACGCAGATCGCGATGCGCGGCGAATGCGCGCGAACCCTCACGATGAGATCGATGCGCACGCGGCGCTGCGCTGGCGCCGTTCACGGGTGATCGCCGGTCGCGGCGACATCGTCACCGCGCGGTGGCCGTCTGTTGCGCGGGGGCCGCAAACGCGCCCGCATACGAGCGGTCGAGCAGTTTCGTCGTGTCGTAGGCAACCGGAATCACGCCGGCCTTGTGCAGGAAGTCGGCGGTATTCTGCGCGTCCTTCGCGGCAGCGTCGTCGACGGGGCCCACGCGCTGGTGCGCATTGCCGAGCCAGCGATACGCGACGTCCGGCTCGAGCTGCGCGCGCTTCGCCCACAACTGTGCGTATTCGCGCGGATGACTGTCGACCCACTGGCGCGCCGCCACCACGCGCTTCAGGAAATCGGTGATCTCCGCGCGTTTGCCGGCTGCGGCCTCGTCGTTCGCGGCGACGAAGCTGAGCGCGGGCATCAGCCCCTGCGCGGTCGTCACCGGCCGCGCACCCTGCCGCAGCGCGAGCGTGCTGACGAACGGCTCCCATAACGACACGGCGTCAACCGAGCCGTTCGCGAGCGCATTGGTCGCGTCGATCGGCATCAGGTATGCGTACTTGACGGAATCCATCCGCAGGCCCGCGTGTTCGAGTGCGCGCAGCACCAGTTGCTGGCTCCACGCACCGCGCCACACCGCAATGGTTTTGCCCTGCAGGTCGGCCACCGTGCGCACGGGCGAATTCTTCGGTACGAGGATCGCGACGCCGTCGAGGCTCTGCCGCGACACCGCCACCACTTTCACCGGCGCGCCGCGTGCGGCCAGCGTCAGCAGCGCGGAATCGCCGAGGAAGCCGACGTCGATCGCATTGCCGCTCAGGCTTTCGGCGACCGGCGCGGCGGCCTGGAAGTGCTTCCACTCGATCGCGTAACGCACGTCCTTCAGCACGCCGGACGCTTCCATCGACGCCTGGATGTTGAAGTAATTCTGTTCACCGACGCGCAGCGTGACGGTGTCTTTCGCGATGCCCGGCTGCGCGGCGAGCGCGAGCAGCAGCGCGGTGACGATTCGGCTCGACAACGTGATTTTCTCCGGTAGTTGACTGGCGTGCGCATCGCAGCAGCGCCGGATAGCGCATCGAACGAAGCACACGGCGCACGCCATGAAACCGTCGACGATACGTCGATCGCCGGCATCGAACAAACGCAATATTCTGCTATCGAAAGGCGCAAATCTTCGATGGCAGGACGGCGCGCATGCCGATGTTGCAACGCGCCACGGGAAAGCCGTTCGAGGACATCCTCGACAGATATTTCGTACGCGAAATACACCGAGAACTATATTTCGCATGCAAATTACCTTTCTGAACGAGGACGGACATGACATCGGAACCCATCGCGTTTTCCGCCGCCGACGGCTATGCGCTGCGCGGCACGCTCTGGTCGCCGGACGCGCCGCCGCGCGCGCTGGTGCTGATCCACCCGGCGACCGCCGTGCCCGAGCGCTTGTACGCCGGCTTCGCACGCTTTCTGACGACGCGCGGCTTCGCGGCGCTGACCTACGACTATCGCGGGATCGGTTCATCGCGGCCCGCGCGGCTCACCAAACTGCAGGCCCGCATGCGCGACTGGATCGAACTCGACGTCGGCGCGGCCATCGCGTGGGCGCGCGACACGCACCGCGCAGTGCCGCTGCTGGCGGTCGGGCACAGCGTCGGCGGCCACGCGGTCGGCCTGTCGGCCGGCACCGCGCATCTGCGTGCCGCCGTGCTGGTCGCCGCCCACGCGGGCAGCACGCGGTTGATCGAAAGTGCGGCCGAACGCCTGAAGGTGCGTCTGATCCTGCACGTGCTCGGCCCGCTCGCGTCGGCGCTGCTCGGCTACGTGCCGGGCAAGCGGCTCGGGCTCGGCGAGGATCTGCCGGCCGGCGTGTTCCGCGAATGGAGCCGCTGGACCACGCTGCCGCACTACTTCTTCGACGATCCGACGCTCGGCGCGGCCGAGCGCTTTTCGAAACAGCGGCTGCCGATTCTCGCGGTCGGCTTCGACGACGATCCGTGGGCCAATCGGCGCGCCATCGACCTGCTGGTAAGCTACCTGACCGGAGCGGCCGTCGAACGCCGGCAGATCGATCCGCACGCGGCGGGCACCGGCCCGGTCGGGCACATGGGCTTCTTCCGCAGCCGGCCGGGCGCCGTGCTGTGGCCGGGCGTCGCCGACTGGCTCGCGCAGGCGCTCGACGCGCGCCGCGACGCCGACCGCCCATCCCTTTCCATCGCAGCCGGGAACCGAGCTTGAGCGAACATCGACGACTGTTTTTTCTGTTGAACATCGGCCAGCGGCGCGTACAGCGCTGGGTCGACCGCAAGGCCGAGACCGACGCGCGCGCGAGCGCCGCGCAGGCCGGCGTGCTGTTCTTCCTCGCGAAGCAGGACGGCGCGCTGATCGGCGAAGTCGGCGCGGCGCTGCAACTCGCGCCGTCCGCGATGACGGGGCTCGCCGACCGGATGGCGAAGGCCGGCCTGCTCACGCGCCACGCCGATTCGGACGATGGGCGCGCAACGCGTCTGTTCCTCACCGACGAAGGTCATGCGGCGCTCAAGCGCGCGCGTGTGTTGCTGCGCGAACTGAACGGCAAGCTGTGCGACGGCTTCTCCGACGACGAACTCGACGTCGTCGCGCGCTGGCTGAACGCCTTGCAGCAGCGCTTTCCGGCCGAGCGCTGACCGCCGGCGCGGCGCGCCGCATCGGCTGCGTGCACCGCGTTCCGCACGTAATCGAAAGCGATTCCAATTCGCGCTTCGATTCGGTTTCCGAAGTTTTTCGAAGGAAAATTTTGCGCGCCTGCGCGAGCCGTTTCGGCAACGCTTTCCGGCTACGCTCTGTTACAAAAAATTGCCCCCCGCGCCGCATACGGATCGCCTACATTCCATTCCACTTCGATGCATTCGTCGTAGGCGCCGACCAAGCAACGAAAAGCAATGAAAACGAAGCGGAGTCTCACCGACGTGCTGGCGGGATCCAGCACCTGCGGCTTGCGATGACCGAAGCGGCTTCCTGATCGCCCGATCCGTCTCGTGCACGGCATCCGTTGCCGTGCGCCGGTTCGTGTCGGCTCGCCATGCCATCGCTGCCGCACCTCAACGAGGAGCAGTCCATGCGACGCCAGATCGTGTTCCACTCGCCCGTCACCCGCCTCACCCGCCTGACTCGACTCAGCCGATTTAGCCGACTCTCCGGCGCGCTGGCGATGGCCGCCGTCGCGACCGCGGCCCATGCCGACCCGGTCGTCGTGTCGGGGCCCAGCCCGTTCGCGGCCTGCACCATCGGCGGCCCCGGCACGAACTACGTGAACGCCGAGGTCGAGCCCTGGCTGTCGGTGAACCCCGCGAATCCGACCAACATGATCGCGGTATGGCAACAGGACCGCTGGTCGAACGGCGGCGCGCACGGGCTCGTCGCCGGCTACACGTTCGACGGCGGCGCGACCTGGGCGCGCACGCCGCAACCGTTTAGCGCCTGCGCGCCGGGCGGATTGAAGTACGAGCGCGCGTCCGATCCGTGGGTGTCGTTCGGGCCGGACGGCACCGCGTACTCCGTGTCGATCTCGTTCAATCAGTCGAACAACAGCAACGCGGTCGCGGCGTCCGTGTCGGCCGATGGCGGGCAAACGTGGAGCCGCCCGGCCGTGCTGATCGCGAACGACGAGCCGACGACGCAGTTCTTCAACGACAAGGAATCGGTCACCGCGAACCCGGTGAAGGCCGGCACCGCGTATGCGGTGTGGGACCGCCTCGAGCTGCCCAACGGCAACCCGTATGCGAACCTGCACACGCAGGCGTACCGCGGGCCGACGTTCTTCTCTAAGACGACCGATGGCGGCAAGACCTGGAGCGCGGCGAAGGTGATCGTCGACGTGCCGTCGCGCCAGCAGACGATCGGCAACCAGATCGTCGTCGATCCGAAGACGGGCACGCTGTACGACTTCTTCGATCTGATCCAGCCGCCGTTCAACAAGGCGGCCGGCAAGGTCGCGTTCATCAAGTCGAGCGACGACGGCGCGACGTGGAGCAAGCCGCAGGTGATCGCCGCGCTGCAGACGGCCGGCGTGACCGACCCGAACACCGGCGAACCGGTGCGCACCGGCGACATCATTCCGGAGCCCGCGATCGATGCCGCGTCCGGACAGCTCTACGTCGTCTGGCAGGACGGTCGATTCAACGGCGGCAACTACGACGAGATCGCGCTATCGACGTCGAAGGATGGCGGCGCGAGCTGGAGCGCGCCGCTGCAGGTAAACACGCCGACCGGGCGTGCGGCGTTCAATCCGTCGGTGCGGGTCGACAGCGCCGGGGCGGTGATGGTCACCTACTACGACTTCCGCGACCTCGCGGCCGGCAACACGACGACGCTGCCGACCGGATTCTGGCGCAAGATCTCGCACGACGGCGGTGCGACGTTCGCCGACGAGCGGCGCGTCGGCGGTCCGTTCGACATGAAGCTCGCGCCGAACGCGGAAGGCTTTTTCATCGGCGACTACCAAGGGCTCGACGTGCTGCCGTCTTCGTCGTTCCACCCGCTGTTCGTGCAGACCAACGCGGGCAACCTGACGAACCGCACCGACGTGTTCTTCGCGCCGTGATGCGCACGTAAGCGCAGCGCAGCCGCGACGTTTCGCGCGTCGCGGCTGCGCATCCGACGCTGGCGCGTCACTGCATGTCGGTCAGCACGATGCGCCCGTCGATCTTCCCTTCGCGCAAACGGGTGAAGATGTCGTTGATGTTGCCGAGCCGGTCGCGATGGATATGCGCGCGCACGAGGCCGTCCGCAGCGAAATCGAGCGACTCCTGCAGATCGCGGCGCGTGCCGACGATCGAGCCGCGCACCGTGATGCCGTTCAGCACGGTCGAGAAGATCGGCAGCGGAAAATCGCCCGGCGGCAAGCCGTTGAGCGCGACCGTGCCGCCGCGCCGGACCATCCCGAGCGCCTGCGCGAACGCGCTGCGCGATACGGCCGTGACCAGCACGCCGTGCGCACCGCCGATTTCCTTCTGGATGACCTTCGCCGGATCGTCGACCGATGCGTCGATCGTCAGCTCCGCGCCCAGTTGCCGCGCGAGCTCGAGCTTCGCCGGCGACACGTCGATGGCCGCGACGTGCAGGCCCATCGCCCGCGCGTACTGCACGGCCACGTGGCCGAGGCCGCCGATGCCGGAAATCGCGAGCCACTGGCCCGGACGCGTATCGGTGACGCGAATGCCCTTGTAGACCGTCACGCCCGCGCACAGGATCGGCGCGATCTCGTCGAAGGCGACCTGCGCCGGCAGATGGCCGACGTAGTTCGGATCGGCCAGCACGTATTCCGCGTAGCTGCCGTTGACCGAGTAGCCCGTGTTCTCCTGTCCGTGGCACAGCGTTTCCCAGCCCGTGTGGCAGTACTCGCAATGGCCGCACGCCGTGTACAGCCACGGCACGCCGACGCGATCGCCTTCGCGCACATGCGTGACGCCCGCGCCGACTGCCGCGACGATGCCGACCCCTTCGTGGCCGGGAATGAACGGCAGCGTCGGCTTCACGGGCCAGTCGCCGTCGGCGGCGTGCAGGTCGGTATGGCAGACGCCCGTCGCCTTGATGTTGACGAGAATCTGGCCGGGGCCGGGCGTCGGCACCGGGACTTCCTCGATACGCAACGGTTCGCCGAATGCGTGAACGACGGCCGCTTTCATGGTTTGGGTCATGCCCTGCTCCTGTCTGGTCGATGACCGGGCCAGTATCCGGGCTCGAGACCGCAACGACTTGATACGTATCAACGCTACGGGAAACGCACGCGATTGCGGCCGGTTCGCAGCGCGCCGTCGTGTGCAGCGCGGCCGTGCGCACGCTCGCAGCACCGCCTCGGGCCGTTGGCCGGCGTCGCCGATGAAGCGGTACGTCGGCGCATGGGCGGCATCGTCCCGGTTTTAATCAGAAATGATATAACGTATCATCTTCGATGCTTGTCCGTCGTCATGGTGCGTTATCGACACGGCCGGGCGCCGCCGGATCGGATCCGCAGCGGGTCGGTGCGCGTGCACGATGCAACAATATATCGTTTCGATGTGTGCTCGCCGGGCTGACATTCCGATCCGATTTCTACACAACTTCCAATGTCTTCACCGATCATGCGCGACCTTCGCCGTCTACCGCTTCGCCGGCTTCAGCCCGTCTCTCTGATGCTGTTCGCCGCCGTCACGCCCGCCCATGCGGCCGACCCGCCTGCCACGTCGCCGCCCGCGCCGCTGGCGCCGATGTTCGTGACCGCGAACCCGCTCGGCGACACCGACCCGATCGCCGCCACCACGCAGTTGAGCGGCGACGCGCTCACGCGCCGCCAGGCCGATTCGCTTGGGGAAACGCTCGACGGCCTGCCCGGCGTGTCGACCACGACTTACGGGCCGATGGTCGGCCGGCCGATCATCCGCGGCTTGGACGGCGACCGGATCCGGCTGCTGCAGAACGGCGTCGCCGCCTACGATGCGTCGTCGCTGTCGTACGACCATGCGGTGCCGGAGGACCCGCTGTCGATCGAGCGCATCGAGATCGTGCGCGGGCCGGCCGCGCTGCTGTACGGCGGTAATGCGGTCGGCGGCGTGGTCAATACGATCGACAACCGCATTCCGCGCGAAGCGATCGAAGGCGTGACGGGCGCGCTCGACGCGCGCTACGGCGGCGCGAACGCAGTGCGCGCCGGCGCCGCCCAGGTCGAAGCCGGCAACGGCCACTTCGCGTTTCACGTCGACGCGTTCGATCGCGAGGCCGGCAAGCTGCGGATTCCCGGCTATGCGCGCAGCAGCGCACTGCGCTCGACGGACGACGCCGACACGCCGCAACCCTACGGAAGCGTTCCGAACAGCGACGGCCGCGTGCACGGCGGCGCGGTCGGCAGCGCGTACACGTGGGCCGACGGTTTCGCCGGCCTGTCGTACAGCGGCTACGAATCGAACTACGGTTCGGTCGCGGAGGACGGCGTCCGCCTGCGGATGCGCCAGGAGCGCGTCGCGTTCGCGTCCGAGATGCGCAATCTCGACGGCCCGTTCACGAAGCTGAAATTCGACTTCGCATACACCGACTATCGGCACAAGGAGGTCGACGACGGCGAAACCGCGACCGTGTTCCGCAACCGCGGCTACGAGGCGCGCATCGAAGCGCGGCACCGGCGCATCGGCCCGTTCGAAGGCGCACTCGGCGTGCAGTTCGGCCAGAACACGTTCTCCGCGCTCGGCGACGAAATGCTCGTGCCGTCGACGCGCACCAACAGCGTCGCGCTGTTCGGCCTCGAGGAATGGCAGGTCGACCCGGCGCTGAAGCTGAGCGTCGGCGGACGGTTCGAGCACGTGCAGGTCGATCCCGATCCGGCCGGGATCGCGAAGTTCGCCGACGCGCGAGCGCGCGACTTCAACGCCGGCAGCGTGTCGGCCGGCGCATTGCTGTCGCTGACGCCCGTGTGGTCTGTCGCGGCAAACGTCGCGTACACGGAACGCGCCCCGACCTTCTACGAGCTCTACTCGAACGGCCCGCACGATGCGACCGGGCAGTTCCTGATCGGCAACCCGAACGCGTCGAAGGAAAAGGCCGTATCGACCGACCTGTCGCTGCGTTATGCGAGCGGCCCGAACCGTGGCAGCGTCGCGGTGTTCTACAACCGCTTCTCCAACTACCTGGCCGAGTACAACACGGGCCGGATCGTCGACGACCACGGCGACCCGGTCGCGCCCGGCACCGCCGATGCGCTCGACGAGGCGATCTACCGCGGCGTGCGCGCGGAGTTCTATGGCGTCGAGCTCGACGGCAAGTGGCGCGCGTTCGCGCAGCGCGGCCACACGATCGACCTGGAACTCACCGCCGACTACACGCACGCGCGCAACGTCGACACAGGCCAGCCGCTGCCGCGCATCGCACCGCTGCGCGCGACGCTCGCCGCCGACTACGGCTACGGCCCGTTCGGCGCACGCGCACAGGTCACGCGTGCGTGGGCGCAGCATCGCGTGCCCGACAACGACTTCCCGACGGACGGCTACACGTCGCTCGGCGTGCTGCTGAGCTACAAGTTCCGCGTCGGCGCGACGCACTGGCTCGCGTTCCTGCGCGGCGATAACCTGACGAACCAGGAAATCCGCTACGCTACGTCCGTCGTGCGCGGCTTCGCGCCGCAAGGCGGCCGCAGCGTGATGGCCGGCCTGCGTACGACGTTCTGACGTTCTGACGTTCTGACGTTCTGACGTTCTGACGTTCTGACTGCCGACCGGTCCGCGACGCAGGTCGCGGGCCGGTCGGCGGCGGGAAACTGCGCGTTCGCGCGTCTCGCGCACTGAGTGCGTGGTCACGAGGTCCGGACGCACACCACCGACAGCGGGCTCACGCTGACCGAAGTCCGACAGGCGCACCAGCATCCGCAGGATCAACTCGCCAGCTGAAGGACACGATGGCGAGCGCGGCTGACACGACCGATCGCGCACGTGAACGCGTCGCCGAGATCGTGTGGAGCGCGGCCGACTACGAATCCGTCGAGCGCGACATCGTCGAACTCGCGCACGGGCCGGCAAGCAAGCAAGCCGAAGCGAGCGCCGATATCGACGACTTCTGAAGACAGTTGCTCGCGCAACTTGTTCGCGCGGAAGATGCAGATGCAACCTGCACGTACGAGCGCGGGATCGTGATCGCGCAGGCGTGCATCGACCGCTACGCAACCGAGTACAACTTGGCACCGGCCATCGGCTCAATCGCGGTCGCGATTCAGCGACGCACGAACAGCGCTTGCGCGTTTTTATCGGCTCGATGCGCAATTTTTATTCCCGAAGATCCGATACGGCACACGACGCGTATTGCGACCGCGCGCCATTCCGTTCAACCCGGACGCGCACTTTTAAATCAGGCGAATGACGAGTATGCTTAAAAAGCACTCCACGTTCGGACGGCGAATCGCAGCCCCTGATTCCCTGCCGATCGTACCGCGGCCCCATCGCGCCTCGCGTCGGTGGCGGCGTCCGCCTCGCGCCCTGGCCGCACGAACCTTCCCCAACCATTCGCAGGAGAGCTGGTGAGCCGACTCGTCGTCGTATCCAATCGCATTGCAGATCCCCGGAAAGCCGCCGCCGGCGGCCTTGCCGTAGCCGTGAAAGACAGCCTGCAGGAATCGGGCGGCGTCTGGTTCGGCTGGAGCGGCAGGCTGCGCAGCGAGGGCGAGCGACCCGCGCAGGGCGACGACGTGCAGATCCAGAACGTCGGCGGGATCCAGCTCGCGACGATCGATCTCGATCCGCAGGATTACGACGCGTACTATCTCGGCTACTCGAACAACGTGCTATGGCCGGTGTTCCACTACCGGCTCGATCTCGCGCAGTTCGACCGCCGCTTCGCCGACGGCTACCGACGCGTGAACCAGCTGTTCGCGCGCAAGCTCAGCACGCTGCTGCGGCCGGACGACACCATCTGGGTTCACGACTATCAACTGATTCCGCTCGCCGCCGAACTGCGCGCGATGGGCTGCACGAATCCGATCGGCTTCTTCCTGCATATTCCCATGCCGCCGCCGCCGATCATGGCCGCGATTCCGGAGCACGAATGGCTGATGCGCGCGCTGTTTGCGTACGACCTCGTCGGCTTTCAGACCGAATCCGATCTGCTGCACTTCGAGCACTACGTCGAGGCCGAGGCCGGCGCCGCGCGTCTGCCCGACGGTCGCCTGCGTGCGTTCGGCCGCACGCTGTCGGCCGGCGCGTTTCCGATCGGCATCAACGTCGACGAATTCGCGGCGCTGGCGGAGAATCGCGACGGCATCGACATGTTCGAGCGGATGCGCGATGAATATTCGCGCCGTCAATTGCTCGTCGGCGTCGATCGTCTCGATTACACGAAGGGCCTGCCGCAACGCGTGCATGCGTTCCGTCAGTTGCTCGAACAGTATCCGGAGAATCGCAACCGCGCGACGCTGATCCAGATCGCCGCGCCGAGCCGCGAGGATCTCGGCGCCTACGACGACCTGCGGCGCGAGATGGACAGTCTGTGCGGTGCGATCAACGGCGACTACGGCGAGCTCGAGTGGATGCCAATGCGCTACATTCATCGGACCGTTGCGCGCAAGCGCTTGCCCGGCCTCTATCGCGCAAGCCGTGTCGCGCTCGTTACGCCGCTGCGAGACGGGATGAACCTGGTCGCGAAGGAGTTTCTTGCCGCGCAGGACGAGGCTGATCCCGGCGTGCTCGTGCTGTCGCGCTTCGCCGGCGCAGCCGAGCAACTGAAGCCCGCGCTGCTCGTCAATCCGTACGACACGCAGGGCACCGCGCAGGCGATTCAACGCGCACTCACGATGCCGCTCGACGAGCGCCGCCAGCGCCACAACGCGCTGATGGCGATCGTGCGCAAGACCGATGTGCACTGGTGGCGCACGCGCTTTCTCGATGCGCTGACCGAAGCGGCCGAAGTTGCGGCGGCGGCTGCGTCCTGATTTGCGTTCGCGGGTACGCCGTTATGCGACGTGGGTAGCGCATGCGCTTTCTTGATACGCCGACCGAAGCGATCGAAGTCTATGCGGCCGCTGCGTCCTGACTGACGATCGCGGGCGAGGTGCGATTGCGCATCGCATCGCATCGCATCGCATCGCATCGCATCGCATCGCATCGCATCGCATCGCATCGCATCGCATCGCATCGCATCGTTCGCGCGCGACAGCACCGACGCCGCGAACGTTCCGCCGTGATCCGCAATTCTGCGTAGTCCGGTCCTGTCGAAGGCGTTTCTTCAGATCGTATCGATCAGTCGCATCGCGCATCCGGCCGCGCACGCGTGCGCGCCATTCGCAAAACGCGAGCAGCCACGCAGACAAAAATGCCACCGCGCCCGCATCTCGCCACGTCGCTCAATCGGATGAATGACGCAGCGCACCACAAGCGGATGTTGCTCGCACGAACCGCCCTGCCACCCCACCACCCTCGATTCCCG
>NZ_PQMX01000094.1:0-20073 GCF_004368385.1 Burkholderia sp. B10
TCGACGACGTGCTGAACGTGTCGGGCCACCGGCTCGGCACGATGGAGATCGAGTCGGCGCTGGTGTCGCACGAGCTGGTGGCGGAAGCGGCCGTGGTCGGCCGGCCGGACGACACGACGGGCGAGGCGGTGGTCGCGTTCGTGGTGCTCAAGCGCTCGCGCCCTGAAGGCGACGAGGCCGCGGCGCTGGCCAAGGCGCTGCGCGACTGGGTCGGCAAGCAGATTGGGCCGATCGCGAAGCCGAAGGACATCCGTTTCGGCGACAACCTGCCGAAGACGCGCTCGGGCAAGATCATGCGGCGCCTGCTGCGCTCGCTCGCGAAGGGCGAGGCGATTACGCAGGACACCTCCACGCTCGAGAATCCGGCGATTCTCGAGCAGCTCGGCCTGTCGCTCTGAATGACGGGGCCGGCACCGGCCGGCCCCACCCGACCTCCGCGACGCACGCACGTTCCGGCGCCCATCCCCGCCGCGAACGCGCGACGCGCAGCCGCCACCCGGCCGCGCACCTGCGTCCCCGCGCCCCATCCCGCGTGCGCGGCCCGGGCGACGGACACCGCTGCGCGGCCGTCCGGCGCCTTTCCTGTTCGATGCATGGACGTACAACAACACTGGAGACACCCCGATGAAAAGCAGGATCGTGATCGGCTGCGCCGCGCTCGCAGGCGCGCTTGCCAGCCCCAGCGGCTTCGCCCAAAGCAGCGTGACGCTGTACGGCAACCTCGACGCCGCGTTGCTGTACACGAGCAAGACGCTCGATAGCGCCACCGGCGCAAACGCAGGCCATCAGTTCTCGATGGCCGATACCGGCATGACGCCGACGACGTTCGGGATGACCGGCACCGAGGATCTCGGCGGCGGCCTGAAGGCGAAGTTCCAACTCGAAAGCGGCTTTGCCGTCACCAACGGCGCATTCGCGCATTCGAACGGCAACATCTTCGGCCGTCAGGCGTGGGTCGGACTCGACGGCGCGTTCGGCACGGTCAAGGCCGGCGTCCAGTATTCGCCGTTCCTGCTCGCGATCTTCGATTCGGACCCGCGCAGCTTCTCGCACTTCGGCAGCGGGCTCGTCAACTACGTCGACAACGTGCTGGTGACCGGCCTGTTCAACCCGAACGCCGTGTCGTACACGAGCCCGACGATCGCCGGCCTCACCGGCAGCGCGATGTTCGCGTTCGGCGGCAAGGCCGGCGATTTTCAGGCGGGACGTCAGTACTCCGCGAGCCTCAAGTACGAGCACGGCGGCTTCATGATCAACGCCGGCTTCTACAACGGCAACGACGGCACCAACCCGACGCCCACCGCCAGCACCGTCGCGTTCGTCGGCCGCACGATCGGCGCCGCGTACCGGTTCGGCCCCGTCACCGCGAAGGCGTCGTTCGCCAGCTACAAGGTCGCCGGGTCGTTCAGCAACAACGTGTACGGCGGCGGCCTCGACTACCAGGCGACGCCGACGGTCGACCTGAACGGCGGCGTGTGGTTCACGAGCGATCGCAACGACACGGCCAACCACTCGCTGCTCGCCGCCGTCGGCTCGACGTACAGCCTGTCGAAGGCGACCGCGTTGTATGCCCAGGTCGCGATGGTCAACAACCACGGCGCGATGAACACCGGGCTCGGCATCACCAACGCGCTTTACGCGGTCAACGGCACGACCGTCGGCGCGAACGTCGGGATCCGGCACATGTTCTGATGCAGGCAACGGCGGCGGCGGCAGCGCCGCCGTTCTGCATTGGCAGTCCGAATCATCTGGCGTCGAGGTCGGCATGCGACCGCAGGCGCCGACGCCGGCGCGAACGTCGGCGCGTATCGAGGGTGCGATCCGCTCCGCTCGCGCACGCGATACCACGCATTGCCACGCGTTACCACGCGCCGCGTGCCCCCAAGAAGGCCCTGTATAGACCGCCCCGCCTCACGGCCCACCGCGTCGACCGACGCCGCCCGGTGTTGCAGCGCACATCGCGCGGCTGCGCGATGCGTGTCGTTTACGACCGATTTCCGGGCGCATCGCCGATAGTCCGCACGCTCCATTTCTCTACACTGGTGCACGCCAGCACACAGCCACCTGCCCCGTGTCGCGTGTCGCGCGCGTCACGCCGCGTCACGGCATCGTGGCGATCCCGAGGCAACCGCCCTCGCCGCCGACGCTGCCGCGTCCGTCCCGCCGCGCTGCCGCCGGCCCGCTGCGAAGGCCCCTTCCAGGAGCGTTCATTGAGTTCACCGCACGCGCACTCCGCGAAAACCCGGTCTTCGCGCCAGGCCCTCAAGCTCGACGACATCACGATCGTGGACCGCGCCATCCTGACGCGCGCGGTCGGCGCGATGGCGTTCGGCAATGCGATGGAATGGTTCGACTTCGGCGTCTACAGCTACATCGCCGTTACGCTCGGCAAGGTGTTCTTCCCGTCGAGCAGCCCGTCCGCGCAGCTGCTCGCCACCTTCGGCACGTTCGCGGCCGCGTTCGTCGTGCGCCCGCTCGGCGGCATGGTGTTCGGCCCGCTCGGCGACCGCATCGGCCGCCAGCGCGTGCTCGCCGCCACCATGATCATGATGGCCGTCGGCACTTTCGCGATCGGCCTGATCCCCAGCTACGCGTCGATCGGCATCATGGCGCCCGTGCTGCTGCTCGTCGCCCGCCTCGTGCAGGGCTTCTCCACCGGCGGCGAATACGGCGGCGCCGCCACCTTCATCGCCGAGTTCTCGACCGACAAGCGCCGCGGCTTCATGGGCAGCTTCCTCGAATTCGGCACGCTGATCGGCTATACGCTCGGCGCGGCCACCGTCGCGCTGCTGACGGCGACGCTGTCGCACGACGCGCTGCTGTCGTGGGGCTGGCGCGTGCCGTTCTTCATCGCGGGGCCGCTCGGCCTCGTCGGTCTGTACATCCGGATCAAGCTCGAGGAAACGCCCGCGTTCAAGAAGGAAGCGCTGGCGCGCGAAGCAGACGAACGCGCGCGCCCGAAGCAGTCGTTCGGCACGCTGCTCGTCGAACAGTGGCGGCCGCTGCTCCAGTGCGTCGGCCTCGTGCTGATCTTCAACGTGACCGACTACATGGCGCTGTCGTACCTGCCGAACTATCTGTCGGCCACGCTGCACTTCAACGAGACGCACGGGCTGTTCATGGTGCTGATCGTGATGCTGCTGATGATGCCGATGACGCTCTATGCCGGGCATCTGTCCGACCGCATCGGCCGCAAACCGGTGATGATGTTCGGCTGCGTCGGCCTGCTCGTGCTGTCGGTGCCGGCGCTGATGCTGATCCGCACCGGCGGCATGCTGCAGGTGTTCGGCGGGATGCTGATCTACGGCACGCTGCTGTCGACCTTCACCGGCGTGATGCCGTCGGCGCTGCCCGCGCTGTTCCCGACGCGGATCCGCTACGGCGCGCTCGCGATCGGCTTCAACGTGTCGGTGTCGCTGTTCGGCGGCACGACGCCTCTCGTCACCGCATGGCTCGTCGATCGCACCGGCGACCTGATGATGCCGGCGTACTACCTGATGGGCGCGTCGTTCATCGGCATCGTGTCGGTGCTCGCGCTGCGCGAGAGCGCGCGGCGGCCGCTGCCGGGCTCCACGCCGTGCGTGGGCAGCCGCGCCGAGGCGCAGGAGCTGATCCGCCGCGGCGCCGGCGAGGTCGGCGGGCGCGAACGCAAGCTCACGCCGATCGGCGAACGCGCTTGATCGTGTGACGCACGCGATGTGCCGGACGCGCGGCACATCCGTCGCGCAGTCCCAGCCGCAGCGGCGTCACGCAACGCCGCGTGCCGCTCAAGCCGAGGCGAGCTTCTGCTCGTCGAACCAGTCGAGCAGCGTGCGCGTGACGAAGGCGGGATTCTCGAGGTTCGAGATGTGGCCGGCGTCCGGCACCAGCACGTGACGGCAGCCGATCACGCCTGCCATCTTCTCCGTCTCCGACGGCGGCCGCGCCATGTCGCCGGCGCCGCACATCAGCAGCGTGCGCGCGGCATCAAGGTCGCCGAGTGCGGCCAGCGTGTCCGGACGCCCGAAAATCAGCCGGCCGAGCGGGACGATCGACTCGCGCAGCCGGTCGGCAGGCAGGCCGGCGAGTGCGGCGCGAAACGCGCTCGGCACCGGGTCCGACTGATTCGCGTCCGGGCGGAAGAACAGCGGCACGATCGCATCGAGTAGCGGCGGCACAATCTTGCCGGCGGCGGCGATCGCATCGAGCATCCCGAAGTAGCGCAGCCGCGTCGCGTCGGGCTCGGCCTCGAGCGACGCGTCCATCAACACGAGCGAGCGCACGCGCTGCGGTTCGCGCAACGCGAGCCGCGCGCCCCACATCCCGCCGACGCTCAGGCCGACCACCGCGCATTGCTCAATCTCGAGCGCGTCGAGCAACGCGCTCGCATGCGCGGCGAGATCGTCGAGCGTCTGCGTGCCGGCCGGCAGCGGACCCGATGCGCCATGCCCCCACAGGTCGGGCACGATCACGCGATACCGGCGCGACAGCGCGTCGATCTGCGGCGCCCACATCGCCGCGTCCCACAGATAGCTGTGTCCGAGCAGCACCGGGAAGCCGGCGCCGTGATCGTGGTAATGCAGCGTGCTGCCGTGGATGGTGCGGGTGAGCATCGGGCCTCCGGGTATGACGACGATGGGCAGCGGCGCGCAAGCGCGCGCTGATTCACTGACGCGTTGCCAGCAACGCGGCGCCGCGCATGATCGCACAGCTCGGCGGGCGCTGCAGGCGACGTGTGTGGCGCGTCGCGGCGGCGGTGGCGCGCTCGCATGCGGTACTGGATCCAAGGCCCGGGAAAGCGGGCGTCGGGCCGCGTTCAGCGCGGCGCGCAGTCCGAAAAGATCGCGCGGCCCGCATCGAACCGGGCACGCGGACCAGGCGCGTGTGCGCACCGGCCTGTTCGGCGAACGACGCATGCGTGGTCCAGCGTCGGTTATTTGCATGCACAACGCGCGGCACGCGCACGCCGCAAACCGGCCACGAAGAAAGAAGCCGTTAACGCGATCGCGGCGCCGGACGACCTCGATCGTCCGGCGCCGCGCAGCCCGATGCCGGTACTCAGAACACCGCGTGCCCGCTGATCAGGCTCGGCAGCCAGGTGGAGAAGAACGGCATGTACGTGACGATGTTGATCGCGCTGAAGATCGCGAGGTAATACGGCCACGCCATCTTGGTCGTCTCGCCGATCGACACGTTGCCGATCGCGCAGCCGACGAACTGCACCGAGCCGATCGGCGGATGCACGAGGCCGAGCGAGCAGTTCAGCAGCAGCATGATGCCGAACTGCACGGGCCCGACGCCGCAGGCCATCGCGATCGGCAGGAACAGCGGAGTCGTGATCAGGATGTGTGCGGCCATGTCGACGAAGGTGCCGAGGAACACCTGGATGACGTTGATGTACAGCAGCATCAGCCACGGCGCGGCGGTCGACTGCTTGAGCAGCCCTTCGATCGCATCCGGGATCTCCAGATACGACATCTGGAAGCGCAGCATGTTCGACACGGCGATCAGCAGCAGCACGACGCCCGTCGTGCGCGCCGCATGCGACAGCGCGCGCCGCAGCTTCTCGACGGTCAGCGTGCGATAGACGAGCGCGGTCAGCACGAGCGAGTACACGACCGCGATGGCCGCCGCTTCGGTCGCGGTGGCGATCCCCTTCGCGACGCACACGAGGATGATCGCGATCACCATCAGGCCGGGCACCGCGCCGACGAAGCTGCGCAGCACCGCATACCAGCCGGGGAACGCGGGCAGCGCGGACGAGCCGTCCTCGCGGCGCGGATAGCCGTGACGCACGGCCTGCCAGTACGCGGCGGCGAGCACGAAGCCCATCACCCACAGCACCGGCAGCAGCCCCGAAAACAGCAGGTCGCCGATCGACACGCCGCTCACCTGCTGGCCGTGCAGCATCCCGGTGATCCCCTGCGCGGCGAACGCGTAGATGATCATGTTGGTCGACGTCGGCATCAGCGCGCCGGCAAGCGACGCGTGGGTCGTCACGTTGACCGCGTACGCCGCGCTGTAGCCCTCGCGCTTCATCAACGGGATCACCACGCCGCCCATCGCCGACGTGTCGGCGGTCGGCGAGCCCGACACGCCGCCGAACAGCGTACAGGCGACGACGTTGGCCATCCCGAGGCCGCCGCGAAAATGACCGACGGTCGCCTGCGCGAAGCGCAGGATCCGGTCGGCGATGCCGCCGTGCAGCATCAGTTCGCCGGAAAAGATGAAGAACGGCACCGCGAGGAACGAGAACGCGTTCATCCCCGAGATCATCGACTGCATCGCGGTGGCGATCGGCAGCCCTTCGACGAGGTAGGTCAGCACGCATGCGATGCCGAGCGCGAACGACACGGGCACGCCGAGCACGAGGAAAATCAGAAAACTGACGGACAGGATCGCGAGTTCCATGGCGTTAATGTCCCGACGAAGAACGACGGAGCGCGAGCAGGTGCTCGAGCGAGAAAAGGATGATGGCGATCGCTGCGGGAATCGTGATCAGATAGCGCACGCCTTCGGGCAACCCGATGATCGGAATGCGGTCGCCCATCGTCTCGGCCGCCATGCTGCCGCAGCCGGCGATGATCGCGATCGCGAACGCGATCAGGCACAGATGCTGGATCGCGATCACGACGGTGCGCCCCTTCGGCGGCAGGCGCTGCACGAGCGAATCGAGGCCGATGTGGCCGCCGTCGCGCACCTTCATCGCCGCGCCGAACATCGCGATGACGATCACCAGCAGCAACGCGATCGGCTCGACGAAATCGGGCGCGTTCTCGAACACGTAGCGCATCACGACCGCGTAGAACACCAGCACCGTGAGCGCCGCGAGACACAGCGACGCGATCACCGCGAGCGCGCGGAACAGCAGGTCGTTCGCGCAGTGCAGCAGCGGCGTCGCGCGCGCACGGCACGGCGCCGCGCCGCCGCGCGCATCGGGCGAGCCGACGGCCGCGGCGCCATTCGGTGAAGTGCGACGGGTCACTTGGTGGCCTCGATCTCGTCGACGATCTGCTTCATCTGCGGGGTCTTTTCATACTTGGCCCACAGCGGCTGCATCGCCTTCACGAACGCCGCGCGATCGATCTGCGCGGCCGGTACGATCTTCGCGCCGCCCTTCGTCACCGTCTGCTGCGCGGACGCCTCGCGCGCGGTCCACAGCTTCTGGTAGTACGGCACCGAATCCGCCGCGGCCTTCTTGATCGCGGCCTGCTCCTGCGGCGACAGCGTGTCCCAGATCTTCTTCGAGAACACCAGCACTTCGGGCGTCATCGCGTGCTGCGTCTCCGAGTAGTCGGGCGCGACTTCGAAGTGCTTGGTTTCCTCGTACGACGGCAGATTGTTTTCCGCCGCATCGACGAGGCCCGTCTTCAGGCCCGTGTACACCTCGGCGAACGGCATCGGCGTGGGCGTGCCGCCCATTGCCTTGATCTCGTCGACCATCAGGTCAGACGGTTGCACGCGCACCTTCAAGCCCTTCATGTCGGCCGGCGAGCGCACCGGGCGCTTCGCGTAGATCGAGCGCGCGCCGCTCTCGTAGAACGTCAGCGCGATCATGCCCTTCGCCGCGAACGCGTCGAGGATCTTCTGGCCGGCGGGACCGTACATCGCCTTGCGGAAATGGTCGACGTCGCGGAACAGGAACGGGAACGACGGGATCAGCGACTCGGGCACGATCTCGTTGAACGAGGCGCCGTTCACGCGCGCCATGTCGATCGCGCCGATCCGCACCTGGTCGACCGTGTCCTTCTCCGAGCCGAGCGCGCTGTTGCCGAACACCTTGATCGAGTCCTTGCCGCCCGTGAGCTTCGACAGCTCGTCGCCCATGTACTTGACCGCCATGTTGGTCGGGAAGTTGTCGCCATGCACGTCCGCCGAGCGGAACACGCGCGCGTGCGCGGATACGGCGAAGCCTGCCATCAGCGCGACGGCCACGGCGGTACGGGAGCGGGTGAATCGGTGCTTCATCGTCAGTCTCCTTGCTGGTTGCTCGTTGTTCGGCGGCGCGCCGGGCGACCTCCGCCCGCTTTCGGTACACGGCCTGCGTTTAACTTGAGTCATACGTTGTATGACGTGTGGAAGCGAATGTACGTCGGTTAATCGTTTAACTCACTTGGTGCATACCCGTATAAGCGGAGTAGTCCGGGGTTTTTTTGAGGAGATTGGGGGAAAACGTTTCTACGTGAAGCGCCCGGTTAGCGAAACGTTTTCCGAACAGGCGCCGGTATTGGAAGTCGGCACCGTGCTGGCCGGGATGCCGGGTAGCCGACTTGGCTATTTTCTAGTTGTCCGATGACTGACTACTTGAAGGCTTTACGTGCTCGATCTTGTCCGCACCGCGCCAGCCGAATGCGTTCGGCTCCCCCGTTGTAATGACGCCGCGACGCCGTCTGCGTCGGGAGCCGCGGCGGATGCCAGCGCAAGCGTTGCCGATGCGCGTATCGGCGCGGCTTTCGGCAAGCGCGCCGGCCACCGTACCCCACTTCGTCACGGCGGGCACGCACGATGCGGCGGGGCGATACAGCAAACACACGAGGAGGTATGCGATGCAGACGAGTCGACCGTCGGCGGGACAGCGTCAGGACGCGCCGTTGAATCCTGGGGACGAAGGGCCGCCCGATACGCCCGGTGTCGGCGACGATCTATGCGGTGTATGTCGCGGCACAGGGATGGTGGAAGGCCAGCCATGCACGGTATGCGGCGGCACCGGCAAGGTGTTGCAGGGAATCGGCGGCGGCTAGGCGGCATCCCCCATACGCATCAGGCTGCGCCGATGCGCTGTGGGAGCGCTGCGGGAGACGAGCGCGGCGCGTCCATGCCGCGTTCGCGGCCCCGCTGCGCGGACCGTGCGCGGCTGCTTCAGCGGCCTAGGCGTCGTTCGCGCAGGAACGCGTTCAGTTCGCCGCCCGCGTGCTCGATGTGGCGCTTCAGCAGCGACGCCGCAGCGCGCCCATCGCCCTTGCGGCACAGCGCGACCAGTTCCGCATGCTCGGACTCGGCCACGTCGCGCGCGGCCTCCGACAGCGACAGCTGAACGCGCGTGTAGCGATCGGTCTGCTGCAGCAGCGATGCGACGATCGCGGCCGTCTTCGGCTGCTCGGCCCGCGACAGCAGCAGTTGATGCAGTTCGGTGTTCAGCTCGCCCCAGCGGCCGGACTGGCTCGCGTGCAGCACCGCGCTGTATTCGTCGAGGATCGCGTCGAGCCGCGCGAAGTCTTCCGCCGTGAGCTTCGGAATCGACTTTTTCAGCAGCACGGGCTCGAGCAGCGCGCGCAGCTCGAACAGCTCGGTGATGTCCTCGGGCGACAGCTCGGAGACGATCGCGCCCTTGTGCGGCAGGATTTTCACGAGCCCTTCGCTTTCCAGCTGCACGAGGGCTTCGCGCAGCGGGATGCGGCTGATCCCGAGCTCGGTGGCCAGCGCGTCCTGGCGAAGCTGGTAGCCGTCGACGTACTCGCCGGTCAGGATGCGACGGCGCAGTTCGTTCGCGGCGGCCTCGGCACGCGTGGCGTAGACGAGGGCGGGGCGTTTGTCGTTCATGTTGCGGTTCGGACGAGGGATGGCGGCAAGGCTTGCGCCGACGCGCCGGTGAATATTGCATATTTTCTACGATAGTAGCAGAGCGGCGGAGCGGCCAACGCGGCCGGCAGATCGGCTCGGCGAATCGCGCCGAATGCAGCTGGCGGCGGTCGCATGCCGACTGGCCGCGCGCTTACTTCATGCATCCCGGCGCACGCGGTGAAGGTTTGCGCGGAGGCGATCCGGTACGCTCCGCGCGCCCTTCCCCTCTCATTCCAGCCCATTCCCCCGCCCATTTCCAGCACGTTCCCCTTCCCTTCCTCACGCCCTTTTTATTTTATATTGTATAAAATATCCGAACTCACTAGAATGCACTCGTCGATGGCTGACTCTCGGGCGAAACGGGAGGCACCGTTTCGGCACCGACGCGAACGAGAGGCGGCCGGCCACGGTCCGGATCGGGCGAAGCCCCACGATCCGGCGCGCACGCGTACCGCCCAGGTTGCCAGCAATGGCAGTTCACCTATCTGAATGTGAGGAAACGAGATGAGCGAGAACATTTTCACCGGCACCATTCCGGCCCTGATGACGCCGTGTACCGCCGAGCGTCAGCCGGATTTCGACGCGCTGGTGAAGAAGGGCAAGGAGCTGGTGGCGCTGGGCATGCGCGCGGTGGTGTACTGCGGCTCGATGGGCGACTGGCCGCTGCTGACCGAAGCGCAACGTCAGGAAGGCGTCGCGCGGCTGGTCGCAGCCGGCGTGCCGACCATCGTCGGCACGGGCGCGGTGAATTCGAAGGAAGCCGTCTCGCACGCCGCTCACGCGGCGAAGGTCGGCGCGCACGGGCTGATGGTGATTCCGCGCGTGCTGTCGCGCGGCGCATCGCCGGCCGCGCAGAAGGCGCACTTCTCCGCGATCCTGAAGGCCGCGCCGAACCTGCCTGCGGTGATCTACAACAGCCCGTACTACGGCTTCGCGACGCGCGCCGACCTGTTCTTCGAACTGCGCCGCGAGCATCCGAACCTGATCGGCTTCAAGGAATTCGGCGGCGCCGCCGACATGCGCTATGCGGCCGAAAACATCACGTCGCAAGACGCAAACGTCACGCTGATGGCCGGCGTCGACACGCAGGTGTTCCACGGCTTCGTCAATTGCGGTGCGGCCGGCGCGATCACCGGCATCGGCAATGCGCTGCCGCGCGAAGTGCTGCAGCTCGTCGACCTGTGCAAGAAGGCCGCGCAGGGCGACGCCGTGGCGCGCGTGCGCGCGAAGGAACTCGAAGCGGCGCTCGCCGTGCTGTCGTCGTTCGACGAAGGCTGCGACCTCGTGCTGTTCTACAAGCACCTGATGGTGCTGAACGGCGACACGGAATACACGCTGCACTTCAACGAAACCGATGCGCTGAGCGACGCGCAACGCAACTACGCTGAAGCGCAGTACACGCTGTTCCGCAACTGGTACGCGAACTGGTCGAAGACGATCGCGTAAGTCGGGCGCCGCTGGTTCGGCGATCGAAGCAAGCCACGGCCCGTTCCGTGGCTTTTTCATTGGCGCGGGGATGAAGCGCCGCCGCCCGTGTCAGCCGGCCGTGCGCTCGAGAAACGCGAGCATCGCCGCATTGAAGCGCGCCGGCCGCTGCAGCGGCGCGAAGTGGCTGACGCCAGAGAGAAGCGTCAGCGTCGCGCCCGGAATCGTGTGCGCGAGGTATGCCGCATGTTCGGCGCGGATGAACTCGTCGTGCTCACCCTGCACGATCGCGACCGGCACCGTGATCGCCGCAAGCTCGGACGCGCCGTAATTCGGTTGCGTGCGCATCATTTCGCTGACGGCCGCGACGAACGCGTCGAAGTCGCCGGGCGTCGCCGACAGGCGTGCGTAGTCCTTGCGGTGCCGCGCGAAGCAGCGGTCGATCAACGGGCTCGGCACGAATTCCTTCGTCCCGCTCGGATCCATGTTGCACGCGAAGAAGAAGACGCCCGCCGCCCGCTGCGGCGTGCGCGCGGCCAGCACCAGCGCGACGCATGCGCCATCGCTCCAGCCGACGAAGCGCGCGCGCTCGATGCGCAGCGCGTCGAGTACCGCGCGCACGTCGGATGCCATGCATTCGTACGAATAGGGGCGCGCATCGCGCGTGCTGCGGCCGTGGCCGCGGCTGTCGATCACGATCGCGCGGTAGCCGGCCGCGAGCAGCGCCGGCACCTGGTGGCCCCAGTTGCCGCCGTGGCCGAGGCCGCCGTGCAGCAGCACGACGGGCGGCCCATCTCCGAACGACGCGTGCCAGATGCGCGCGCCGTCATGGTCGAGCCATCCTTCGGCGTCGGCCGCGGGCAGCGGCGGCCCGCCCTGCTCTTCGAAACGGACGAGATCGTCGTCGGTGAAGTGCGCGCTCATCGTGGTGCCGTCCTTGGGGAGAGACGAGCTTGCGATTCTAATGCGCGAAGCCGCGCGTCGGCGCGGCGCGCGACGCATTCAGGCCTGCGTCGACACCAGCGAGCCCGACGTCGATCCGGATGACTTCTGGATAGCCTGCGCGAGCTGCGCGATCGCCGTCGACAGCGCAGCGGAGATCGTGCTCGCTTGTGCGCCGAGCGACTGCTGCTCGGTGGCTGCGGCGGGATCGTTCTTCGCGCGCTGCGCGACGGTCGCCATTTGTTGCTGAATCTGCGCGAGCTGTTTCTGCAGGCGCTCGATCAGCTGTTTCAGTTGCTTGACCGCGGGATCCTCGGACGACGACGACGACGCCGATGCGCTCGACGCCTGACCGCCGTTGGCCGGCGCGGCGCCGGCAGTGGCAGCCGTCGCGCCGCCCGTCGGCGACGATGTCCCGGCAGCCGTCGAGTTGGCCGTCGGCGTGGAAGCCGCAAGCGGGGTTTGCGCGGTGGAAGAAGGTTCGATCTGCATTGTGTCGGTCCGTAGTGGGTCGGCGATTGCCGTCGATTGAACAGGCGAATACCTTGCAAGCGGATAACGGCATTCGTCGTACCAAACTTTAGCCGCGCGGCGCAAAGGGGCCAGACAGACGCGCCGGGTACGCTGGTAAAATTCGAGTCCTGCCTTCCGCCGGACCGCCGCTCGATTGCGTCTCGCCGCAGCCGGCCCGCAACCGCGTATCGAAGCCCGCCGTATCGCGCGCATCGGCGGCGTCGCGCCACGCGAGCGGCAGCAAGCGCCTCCACGGCACGGCGACGGTTACGCCCCCTTCATCACGTATCACGAGGAATCCACGATGGCCCGCATCGGCGCCTTCTGCCTGACGACTTGGCTCGCCGCCGCGATCCTGTATTTCGGCCAGCATTCGCTTGCGATGATCGCGCTCAGCGGCGTGGTCGTGTTCGGCGGATTCGATCTGCTGCGTCCGTAGCGGCGGCGGGAGGTCGGCGTGCGCCGAGATGCGCGTCGACCCGGCGTGACGCGCTGACCGACAGCTTCATCGCCGGACGACGCGCCGGCCCCAGCCCTTCGCAGCCCGTCTCAGCCCGTGGAACGCGCGCCGCTCGAACCGGCTGCCGTGCCGTGCGGCCCGCGTGCGCGCGCAGGCGGGCGCATCGCCCGCCGCACGCTACCCCGTTCAACGCGGCAAGGTCCGCAGCGACGACGGCCCGCTCGACAGCGCGATGCGCGTGCCCGTATCGCGCAGCTTGCCGCCTTCCACCGCATACAGCGCGAGCTGCCGCTCGACGTTGAACTGCACGATCACGTGCCGGCTGTCCGCGGTGAACGCGATGCCCTGCGCGGCTTCGCCGCCCGGCGCCTCGCTCGTCTGCACCGCGCGGCCGGCGCGGATCTCGAACAGCACGACCTTGCCGCGCTTGTGGCGGCCGGGATTGTCGGGCGTCAGGTTCGAGCCGTCCATCGCCTGCACGGCGATCCATTTGCCGTTCGGCGAGATCGCGACGCCTTCCGGCAGCGACGGCACCGTCAGGTACTGCACCGTGCGAAACGGCGTGTGCGACACGTCGATCAGCGCAACCGAATCGGCGTCGCCCGCGAGCGTGCCCGTATAGCCGGGCAGCCCCGCGAGGCCGACGTTGCTGACGACGGCCCAGCGATCGTCGCTCGACACGTCGATCGTGTACGGCGCGACGCCGGTGCTCAGCCGCGTGCCGCTGTCGGTCACCTTGCCGTCGTCGACGTTCAGCACCGCGACGCCCTGCTCGTCGCGCAGCGACACGAGCGCATGCTTGCCGTCGTGCGTGAAGCTGATCCCGGCGAGGCGCTTCTTGCCGATCTTCAGGCTGCCGTCGAGCGTGACCTGCGTGCCGTCGATCCGCAGGATCGACACGCTGCCGTCGACGTTCGCGACCAGCGCGAGCCGGCCCGACCGGTCGATCGCGATACCCTGCGGATGCGTGCCGAGCTCGATGCGCGCGATCGTCGGCGGCGATGCGTCAAGCGTCACGACCTGCACGAACGTGTCGTACGCGAGCTGCTTCGCGGCCGGGTCGTAACGCGTGGGCGCACCGACCAGCGCGAGCTTCGCGTCAGGCGTGATCGCCACCGCCTGCGGCGGCCCCTGGATGCCGTTCTCGACGTCCACCTGCAACGCGATCTTGGGCGGAAACACGCTGGCGTCGAGCAGCGTCAGCGTGTCAGCGGGCGGCGACGCGAGATAGGTGTCGCGCCCGTCGATGCGCTGGTACTTGCCGTCGTTGCCTGACACGATCCAGTCGGCCGCATGCGCGGCGACGGCGGTCGTGGCGAGCGTCAACGCGGCGAGCAGGCGGGCGCGACGAAGGTGGAAGCGTTTCGAATGCATGGCGTTCGGTTCTCCGGTCGGTTGCAGACGCAAGGATGCGCGCGACCCAGCTGCTCGACGGGCCGGTGCAATCGCATGATGCATGAAGGCGCGCGCCGCCGTGCGCGCCGGTTCTCACGCGCTGCGCGGCCCCGCGCCGTCCCACCGGTCGACGCCATCGAGCGGATACACGGGCCGCGCGAGGCGCTCGTAGCGGAACAGCGCGTAGTCCGACCCGGTCAGGCCGCGGCTGTCGCATTCGACGAGCGCGGCCGCGATCGGCACGAACACCGGCCGGCAATACATGCGCGACTTCAGCAGCAGAAAGCGTGCCCGGCGCGGATCGATGCCGACGCTCTCGAACACGCCGAGATCCCACGGCTCGTGCGTGCGCTCGGTCACCACCAGCGTCGCGACGCCGATATCGAGCACGGCGGCGCGGCCCATGTAGGCGCGCTGGCCCGTATAGGTCGGCCCGGTGATCACGTATTCGCCGTCGGTGATCGCGCGCACGACGCCGGTCGCGCGAAACGGCGTGCGCCGCGCGCCGCCATGCGACGGCATCCGGTTGCCGATCGGCAGCGTGACGGTCGCGCCGACGCCCGCATCGATCAGCGCGGCGACCGCGTCGGGGTCGCACAGCGGCCCGCTGACGATCCCGTCGAGCCCTTGCGCGAGCGCGGCCTCCAGCAGGTCCATCGTGTCGCACGGGCCGCCCGACATGCAGTTGTCGCCGTGATCGAGCATCAGCACCGGCCGGTCTGCGCCGCGCGCGAGCGCCGCGGCCTGCGCGACCGATTCGGCGAGCGGCGCGCTGCGATACACGAACGCGTCGCGCGCGTCCCAGATCTGCCGCGCAATGCGTTCGGCCACCGCGTCGGCCGCCGCGCGATCACCGTCGCCGACCACGACGACGCTCACGCACGGCGCGGGGATGTCCGCGAGCGAGAAGCCCGCCAGCACCGACACCGCGAGCATCCCGTCCGCCTCGGCCGCGCGCGCGGCTTCGAGCGCGCGCCGCATCGCGCCTTCGGCGCTCGCGCTGCGCAGCGTCGACGTCAGCAGCGGCGGCTGCCGCCACGCGAGCACCGGCCGCGCACGGCCATGCAGTCGATCGAGCAGCAAACGCGCCGCGTGCTCGCCGGTTTCGTACATGTCGACGTGCGGATAGGTCTTGAAACTGACGATCACGTCCGCGTGGTCGATCATCTTCTGCGTGACGTTCGCGTGCAGGTCGAGCGCGACCGCGATCGGCGCGGCGGGCAGCAAGGCGCGCACGCGCGCGAGCAGGTCGCCTTCGCCGTCCGCGCTCTGCTCGGCGACCATCGCGCCGTGCAGATCGAGCATCACCGCGTCGCAACCGGGCGCCGCGGCGACGATCGCGTCGCAGATCGCCGCATAAGCGTCGGCCGCGACCGGCCCGCTCGGGTTCGCCGCCGCCGACACCGGCGTGACGATCTGCGCGCCGGCGCGCTCGGCCGCGTCGATGAATGCGGCCATCGCCGTGCGCATCCCGCGGTTCGTGCGATACGCGTCGTCGCCCCAGTCAGGGCCGTTGCGGCCGAACGCGGCGAGCGGCGTCGGCACCGGCGAGAACGTATTCGTCTCGTGGTTCATCCGGGCGATCAGGATTTTCATCACGCGTACCCCGTCGTGCCCTTCGTTTCCAGGTATTCGACGAGGCCGAACTCCGCATACTCGCGCCCGTTGCCCGAACGCTTGTAACCGCCGAACGGCGCGGCCGGGTTCCACGCCGGATAGTTGATGTGCACGTTGCCCACGCGCAGCCGCGCGGCGATGCGGCGCGCGCGCTCAAGGTCCTTCGTCTGCACGTACGCCGCGAGCCCGTAGACCGAATCGTTCGCGAGCGCGACCGCTTCGTCTTCGGTCCGGTAGGTCAGGATCGACAGCACCGGCCCGAAGATCTCCTCGCGTGCGATCGTCATGTCCGGCGTCACGTTCGAGAACACCGTCGGCTTCACGTAGAAGCCGTCGCCGAGCCCGTCGGGCCGCCCGAGCCCGCCGGCGACGAGCGTCGCGCCTTCCTCGATGCCGCGCTGGATCAGCTGCTGGATCCGGTCGAACTGCGTGCGGCTGACGACCGGCCCGATCTCCGTCTCAGGCGAGCGCGGATCGCCCACGACGGTGCGCGCGGCCTCCCGGCGCGCCGCCGCCTCGGCCGCGGCCAGCTGATCGACGTGCACGAACATCCGCGTCGGCGCGTTGCACGATTGCCCGCTGTTGCTGAAGCAGCTGCGCGCGCCGAGCGTCACGGCGGCGTCGATGTCCGCATCGGGCAGGATCAGGTTCGGACTCTTGCTGCCGAGTTCCTGGTGCACGCGCTTCACGGTATCGGCCGCGGCCTTCGCGACCTCGACGCCCGCACGCGTCGAGCCGGTGAACGACACCATGTCGACGTCCGGATGCCGCGACAGCGCATCGCCGACCTCGTGTCCGTAGCCGTGCACGAGGTTGAATACGCCGGGCGGCACGCCGGCTTCATCGAGGATCTCGGCGAACAGGATCGCGCTGAACGGCGCGATCTCGCTCGGCTTGAGCACCATCGTGCAGCCGGCCGCGAGCGCCGGCGCGACCTTGCACACGATCTGGTTGATCGGCCAGTTCCACGGCGTGATCAGCGCGCATACGCCGATCGGCTCGTGCGACACGAGCAGCGAATCGACCTGCGTGCTGAACCGGAACGCGCGCAGCGCGCGGATCGTCTGCTCGAGGTGTGCGGTCCCGACCGCGGCCTGCGCCGCGCGCGCGAACGCGAGCGGCGCGCCCATCTCCTGGCTGATCGTGCGCGCGACTTCCTCGTAGCGCCGCTGATAGATGTCGAGCACGCGCTGCAGCAGCGCGACGCGCGCGTCGACGCTCCAGCGCGAGTAGGCGTCGAACGCCTGCTTCGCCGCGTCGACCGCGCGGTCGACGTCGGCCGCACTGCCGATCGCGAGCCGTGCATACGGTCGCGCGGTCGCGGGATCGATCACGTCGATGGCGCGCGCGTCGGCCGGGTCGAGCCACTGCCCGGCGATATAGCTCTGTTCTGAGGTTCGCATCGAATGCTCCTGGGTCAGCAATAGCGGGCGCCGCCGTCAGCGCATCGCGCGCGCATAGGTGTCGGCGAGGATGTCGCGAATCTTCGCGACGAACCAGACTATCTCATCGCGCGACATCACGAGCGGCGGCGAGAACTGCACGATCGGCGTGCCTTCGTGGTCGACGCCCGCGCGGCACAGCAAGCCCGCTTCGAAGATCGCCGGCGCGAGCAGCGTCGACACGAACGCCTGCGCGCCGATGCCCGCGGCCCAGCGGCGCGCGGCCTTGTCGGTGACGAGCTCGAGCGAATAGTGGTAGCCGTCGCCGCGCACGTCGCCGACGCACGGCAGCTCGAGCAACCCGTCGAGCGTGCGCCGGAATACGGCCTGGTTGTCGCCGACGTTCTCGAGCACGCGTTCGCGCTCCATGATCGCGAGGTTCGCGAGCGCGGCCGTGCACGCGACCGGATGGCCGCCGTAGGTCGCACCGTGCAGGAACATCTGCTGCGGGCCGGCGAGCACCGTATCGACGACCGCGTCGCTCGCGATCACCCCGCCGAGCGGCACGTAGCCCGACGCGATCCCCTTCGCGAACGTGATCAGGTCCGGCTGCAGCCCGTAGCGCGTCGAGCCGAACCATTCCCCGAGACGGCCGAACCCGCAGATCACTTCATCGGCGACGAGCAACACGCCATGCCGGTCGCACAGCGCGCGCAGCCCTTGCGCATAGCCGGCCGGCGGCGTCAGGCTGCCGCCCGCGTTCTGCAGCGGCTCGACGACGATCGCGGCGACGGTGTCCGGCCCTTCCTGCACGATCAGCGATTCGATCTCGTCGAGCAGATGGCGCGTGAACTGCGCTTCCGTCTCGCCGTCCGGCCGCCCGTAGCGCTTCGTGTTGCTCACGTGCCGCACGCCCGCCATCAGCGGCTCGAAATGCTTGCGGAAGTTGGTCATCCCGTTCAACGCGAGCGCACCGAACGACGTGCCGTGATACGCGACGCGCCGCGCGATGAACTTGCGCCGCTGCGGCTCGCCGCGCGCCTGGTGATACTGGCGCACCAGCTTGATCGCCGACTCGTTCGACTCGGAGCCGCTCGACGTGAAGAACACGCGGTTCAGGCCGTCCGGCGCGAGCGTCGCCAGCTTGTGCGCGAGCCGGATCGCCGGTTCGTGGCCGTAACCCCAGTTGGTGGCGAACGGCAGCCGCCCCATCTGCTCGCGCATCGCGTCGCCGATCTCGGCGCCGTGGCTGTAGCCGAGCTGCACGCAATACAGCCCGGCGAGCCCGTCGAAGTAGCGCTTGCCGTTGCGGTCGACGAGCCAGCAGCCTTCGCCGCGGTCGAATACCGTCAGCGCCTGGTCGCGATACGCATCGGCGTGCGTGAAGTGCATCAGCAGATGGCGCTTGCCGAGCGCCTGCAGGTCCGCTTCGAGACCGACGTCGATACCGTTCATGGGTCATTCCTCCTTCAGGGTTGCGAAACCGGCGGCGGCGAGCCGCGCGGCCGTTCAGTTCATCGACAACGTCGGCGCCGGCCGCGTGAAGCCGCGCGTGAGCCACAGCAGCTGGCAGAACCCGAGCGCGAGCCAGCCGAGGCCGACGTAGAAGGTCTGGCGCGACAGGCCCGACCACAGCCACACGTTCATCGCGAAGCCGAGCGCCGGCAGCACGCCGTACCCGATCCAGCCGGCGACGCGGCGGTGTTCCGGGCGCACCAGGTAGCTGCGCATCACGCACAGGTTCACGACCGCGAACGCGACGAGCGCGCCGAAGCTGATCATCGTCGACGCGAGATCGAGCGTGATGAACAGCGCCGACAGCGACACGGCGCCGACCGCGAGCGTCGCGCGCACCGGCGTGCGCAGCCGCGCATGCAGTTGCCCGAACACGCGCTCGGGCAGCACGCGGTCGCGGCCCATCGCGAACAGCACGCGCGTCACGCTCGCCTGACCGGCCATCGCGCTAGCGAAGCAGCCGGCCACGTAGACCGCGACGAACAGCGCGGACAACGCGCCGCCGCCGATGCGCCGCATCAGTTCGAAGCTGGCCGAATCGAGATCCTTGAACGCATGCCAGTCGGGAAACACGACCTGCCCCGCATACGCGATCAGCATGAACAGCAGCCCGCTCGCGAGCGTGCACAGCAGGATCGCGCGCGGCACCGTGCGGCGCGGCTCGCGGGTTTCCTCCGACAGCGTCGATACCGCATCGAAGCCGAGGAACGACAGGCACAGGATCGCGGAACCGGCGAAGATCGCGTGCGCATCGCCATACGCCGGCAGCGCGAGCGCCGGCTCCAGCCCCGCGCCGGCCGCGACATGCGCCGCGGCCGCGACGAACACCGCGATGAACACGAGCTGGCTCGCGATCAGGATCAGGTTCACGCGGTTGACGAGCCGGATGCCGACGATGTTCAACCCCGTCACCAGCACGATGCTCGCGACGATCCACACGCTGGCCGGCACCGCGGGGAACAGCTGCTTCATGTAGATGCCGATCGCGAGGTAGCTGATCATCGGAATGAACAGATAGTCCATCAGCAACGCCCAGCCGACCATGAAGCCCGCCGACGTGCCGAAGTTGCGGCTCGCGAACGTGTAGGCGGAACCGGCGCTCGGCATCAGCCGCACCATGTGGCCGTAGCTGCGCGCGGTCAGCAGCATCGCGACGAGCGTGACCGCGTACGCGATCGTCAGATGTCCGTTGGTCTCGCGTGTGACGATTCCGTAAGTCGTGAACACCGTCATCGGCAGCATGTACGCGAGGCCGAAGATCACCAGCGCGAACAGGCCGAGCGC
>NZ_PQMX01000095.1:0-19788 GCF_004368385.1 Burkholderia sp. B10
CCAACGTCCTGGAGCCCGAACTCGACCAGAACTGACAAGGAAATCTACAATCGACACTGCGCAACGCCCAAGCCAGCCGAATCGGTCACGTTCCCGAAATCGGCGGTCACGTTCGCCGAAATACGCAGCGATGGCGTGGCGGCGCGAGTGCCACCCGCGACAGCGCGCGATCAGTGCGACGCGCTGGGAACGTCGAGAATCAGGATGATCGTCCAGTCGGCATCGCCGTCGTGGTGATACTGGCGTTCTGCGACGATGAACGGTTGCTGCTTGCCTTGCGGACCGAGGAAAAGCACGTCGCCTTCCATCGGCAGACATTCGATCGGCGGCAGCGCGAGGAAGGCATCGGCCGAACCGCGCGGCATCAGTTGCTTGATCTGGCGAGTGGCTGCTTCGGTCCACTCGATGTCGAGTTGAATGTTGCTCATGCTGTCCTCCGCACCGGCGGTGCGTACGAGTGGAAAATTTCGGTGCGCGACTTTAGCACAGCGCGCGGGCGGCACAACCAAAAAAGCCGAACCCGGTTGCCCGGATTCGGCTTTTCGCTTGTGCGGTGCCGTCGAACTTACTGGCTGGCAGCGTCTGCCGGGGCGGCCTTCTTGGCGGCCTTCTTCGCTGCCTTGTGGTGGGCAGCCTTCTTGCCGTGATGCTCTTCGTGCATCATCGGCTGAGCCGCTTCGGCCGCTTGCTGCTGTTGCAGCGCCTGCGCGCGTTGCTCGATTTCGGCGATTTTTGCGGGATCGGTGATCGTCTGGATTTGCGTGCTCTCTTGCGCATACGCTGCGCCAGTCAGCGCCGACATCGCGACCAGAATAGCCAGGGACGTCTTCTTCATTGCTTTACCTCCGCTAAAGTGGTGATGAACCCGAATGTTGCCGTTTTCTGGCGACCGCAAACGAGTGCGTGACGAGTGTAACAAAAGTGACGGATCAATGTGAACCGGATCGCCGCGCGGCGCAACCCCTCGTTGAAGTCGCGCAACACTTCGCTAAATTCGTCATGCGCATGCCGTTCGGCGCAGTGTAGTGGCGGTCGGTCACGGGTCGCAACGCCTTCAAAACCAGCCGAGTTGCCGATATACGTAGAACTGGGCGATACCGATCAGTTCGTGCACCGCCTGGTTCGCCGCCGCCAGATTGCGCCAACGGGGCAGCAAGCCGCATTGCGCGAGTCGGCGGTTCGCGTACACCGGCTGCGGATCGATGCCGAAGTGACGGAAATCGAGTAGCGCGCGCCGCATTTGGTACGACGACGTGACGAGAATGCGCGAGTCGTCATGTTGTGAGCGTAGTATAGACGCAGTGAACTTGGCGTTTTCGTAGGTCGTGCGGCTGTCGGGTTCGAGAATGAGGTCAGCCGGTGCAACGCCCTGTGCGAGCAACAGGCGGCCATAGACGGCAGCCTCGGTGTCGCCGTGACGCTGCGGGTCGCCGCCTGACATTACGACGGTGCAGCGGATCGTCTGTTCGCGACAGACGCGATAGAGCGCAGCGGTTTTGCGGATTCGCGCTTCGCCATCGGGTGGCGGTCGCAGGCCGTTGTCGCTGCGGCGCGTCCCGGTGCCGAGCACGATCAACGTCGTTCGCCCGTGCATGTCGGGGTGCTCGACGGGTGCGACGCCAGCTTCGCTCCATGCGATCAGCGGGGCGGCGAGCCATCCGGTGGCGAGCAGCCAGAACACTGCGGCGCCGGCGATGGCGATGTGCCGCCGCTGCTTGCGACAGAGCATGAAACAGATGAAGAGAAGTGCAAATGAATCGAACAGAATCAATTTGATTGGGGTATGGTGTCTTTTTATGGATCAGTGACGATCCAGCCTTGACGCGACGCCGAATATCGGCCCCCAGAACCGGTGGCGGTATCCGCGGGTGGTGATTTTGCCCGACGTGCCGCTTCGCATTGTCGCTGCACTTTAAGAAAGAATCGAGATGGCCACGTATTCCAACGAAGCGGTGCTCGACGCATTGAGACGAGTGCAGTACCGCCAGGTACCGTGGGCGCGCCGCCCGGGCGTGTTCGAGTATCTCCGGTCGCTGGGGCTGATGGACACGGTCAGGCAGAAAACCGTCGCTCCTGCACCGGGTTTTCATGCCCCGGTCGACATCGCGGTACTCACCGACAGCGGTCGAGCCGAATGTGCGCGCCTCGAGCGCGACGAGAAATTGCTCTCCTGGGTCGATCGTCGTATGGACGACTACGTATTGAGCGATGCGGGCGCCATGTCGATCCTCGAAAGCCGCCTCTAGCAGCGCACCCCCTTCCTCGCCCGTCCGCTCGCGGGCGATGTCAAAAAAAAGCCCGTATCGCGAGGATACGGGCGTACCGGATACTTTTGCTGTTGCCACGCTGTGCTCATGGCAACCATGTGACTCGTCGGCTGGCGGCCAGTTCCCCAAGCGAGGGATTTTCTTTAGGGAACCGTTGCGATGCGACGTACCAATATCGGACTGCAGACTACGGATGACGCCGCGGCTCAGACAACTGCGGGCCGATGCGCGCGCGTGCATTGCTTGCAATGTCGCCGCGCAAATCGCCACGCGGCACCGTCTGCCGATTGAACGATGCCGGCGGTGGTTGCTGGCGAAGGGTGGTGCGGTGATCCTGCTGGCGGTGAGGCGGTTTCGCGCGATCGTCAGCGCGTGCGGGGGCGGTCAGCGCCAGCGAAATCACAATGCCCCATGCAACGAGCAGTGACATTGGTTTCATGGCGGGCTCCCTTCAAGCCGTCGGTGCGGCTTGTTGATATTTCGCTAAGGTAAGCGCGGGAGTGCAGGCTTGCTGTAAATATTAGTAAATAGATGTATCGCTACGCGACAACGACGCCGACGGGACGACCGTCGCGTGCACGCCGCCGCGGCGCCAAAACGAACCGGGCGGCCGAAGCCGCCCGATCACGGATGCGTTACGCCATCTTCACGGGTGCGCGCCACGATTCCGGGTTGGTCCAGAACGCGCCGCGCAGGCGGTCGCGGCTGGGCGGTGCGGGCGGCTTTGCCGCAGTTGCGCCGATCCGGCCGCGCAGCGAGATCTGACGGCCGTTCGTGCCGAGTCGCTTGACGATTTCGGCGAGCGTACCATCAGCCTGCCATTCGTCGAAACGACGGCGGCAGGTCGGCGGCGACGGGTAGCGGCCGGGCAGCTTCGACCAGCCTTCGCCGGTCGACAGTACCCAGAGCACGGCGTTGACCACCGAACGGGCCTCCACGCGGGGACGGCCGCGTCGTTCGCTCCGAGCCGGCTCCGAGCAAAACAGACCCTCGACCAGCGCCCATTCGTTATCTCTCAAATCGTCGAACAGCATCATGTCCTCACCTCAGCGAAGCTAACTCCGGTGCGCTGCCCTGCGCCGCGCACTCTTCAAGCACTCGAGCGTCGAGTGCCAGGTGGGGGCGTCCGGTCGGTCGGCAGCGGCGTTTCTGCCTTCCGCCCGACGAAACCTGCGCCCTGTACGCCATCTCACGCATGAAGCGTGCCATGTCTGGGGCGATACCCTCGAGAGCCGCTTGGCAGCGGGCTGACGGCTAAGTCAGCTAGGGGCGTATAAGACGCCAAAATAACCCGCCAGCAAATCGGGACAATCACCAATCTTGTGCAAGTCGCCCGCGTCACGTGCGTTTGCGGTGATATTGCACCGCAGCGAAACATGGCCGATAGGCGCTCGATCGGCGTGTCGTCGCTCGGCAGGCATTAGAATCGCGCATCGATGGCGACGATTGATGAGGGGTGGAGATGAACGTAACGCTGCGGCAGCTTCGCGTATTCATCGAAGTCGCGCGGCTCAGCAGCTTCAGCCGCGCGGGCGACGAGATCGGGCTCACGCAGTCCGCGGTCAGCCGGTGCGTGCGTGAGCTCGAGGCCGAGCTCGGGCTGAAACTGATCGACCGGACCACGCGCGACGTGCAGCTGACCGACGTCGGCGCCAATCTGATCGCGAGCGTGTCGCGCCTGATCGACGATCTCGACGATACGTTGCGTGAAATTCGCGACATCGGCGAACAACGGCGCGGGCGCGTGATCGTCGCCGCGAGCCCGACGATTGCCTGCCGACTGATGCCGCGCGTCGTGGCGGCGTGCGAGCGCCAGTTTCCGTTCGTCACGCTGGGGCTGCGCGACGACGTGCAGAGCGACGTGCTGCGCAAGGTGAAATCGAGCGAAGTCGATTTCGGCGTGGTCATCGGCCCGCTCGCTGCCGGCGATCTCGTCTGCGAGCCGTTGATGACCGATTCGTTCTGCCTCGTCGCGCGCGCCGATCATCCGCTCGCGGCGCGCAACTCGGTGCCGTGGGCGGCGCTCGAGGGTGAGCGCCTCGTGCTGCTCGACCACGCGTCCGGAAGCCGGCCGCTGATCGACGCCGCGCTGGCCGCTCACCGCGTCAATGCGACGGTCGTGCAGGAACTCGGTCATTCGGCGACCGTGTTCGGGCTCGTCGAAGCCGGCGTCGGCGTGAGCGTGCAGCCGTGGCTGTCGTTGCCGCTGCCCGCCGGATCGACGCTGGTCGCGCGGCCGCTCACGCCGCGCACCGAGCGTACCGTGGAACTGGTGCGCCGCCGTGACCGGTCGCTGTCGCCCGCCGCGCAGGCGATCTGGGAGCTGGTACGGCAGATGCCGTCGAGGGCGGAGGATCTGGACTAGGCGTGGGTTGTGCGCATGTGTGTCTACGGCGTGGGTCGTGTGTTTCGACGCCGATTTTCGAGCACCGCTTGCGTGCACGCCACGCGCCGACGCCGACACTGTGCCGCATGGCCGACCCGCACCGCAGCCGGAATGGAGCAGCGTGGTATGAGGCGGAGTAGTGCGATCGGCTTATCTTTACGCACCGGGCAATTTTGCGTAATATGGCGCTCAGTCACGCGGTTCCGCCGTTGAGCCGTGCTGTTCCGTCCGGTTTGGGCCTGGCTTGAAGTTGGTTCGCCGCCCCCGGTTCGTGCTCCCATCAATATGACCGATCAGAATCGGGCGAGCGCGTCTTCCGTTCCTTTCGTCTGTTCGTTGATCCGGTTCGTTTGACCACAGGGTCTGGCCTAGCTGCATGAATACCCAAGAGGCGAAGATCGTCCTCGAGACTGCTTTGATCTGTGCGCAGGAGCCGCTGAAGCTCGGCGATTTGCGTAAGCTCTTTGCCGACGGCGTGTCGGCTGACACGGTCCGCACGTTGCTCGAAGATCTGAAACAGGATTGGTCCGGCCGAGGCGTCGAACTGGTGGCGCTGGCAACCGGATGGCGCTTCCAGAGTAAGCCGGCGATGCGCCATTTTCTGGATCGCCTGCATCCCGAGAAGCCGCCGAAATATTCGCGCGCGGTGCTCGAAACGCTCGCGATCATCGCGTATCGGCAGCCGGTCACGCGCGGCGACATCGAAGAGATTCGCGGCGTCACGGTCAATACGCAGGTGGTGAAGCAGCTCGAGGATCGCGGCTGGATAGAGGTGATCGGCCATCGCGACGTGCCGGGCCGCCCGGCGCTGTACGCGACGACCAAGCAGTTCCTCGACGACCTCGGCCTGAAGGCGCTCGACGATCTGCCGGCGCTCGAGGAGCCCGCGGCGAACATCGAGGCCGCGCTGCTTGCCCAACAGGCGATGGATTTCGACGGCGATGCGGCGGTTGCGGAAGCGGAGCCGGAGGCCGTCGAACCGGCGGCCGACGAGCCGCATGACGCACCGAATGAATTGCCGGTCGACGCTGCCACGGGCGCAGCGTCGACGCAGGAAACGCCGAATCGCGATACGCTGCAAGCTGATCGCGCCCAGGCGGAGCAGGGCGGCGCCGAAGCAGCGCCGGCCGGCGTGCAGCCCGAGTCGCTGCACGAGCAATGGAACGAGGAAGACCGCAAGCCGGCCGCCGATGCGGCTGCCGGAGACGGAGCGGAAGCGGCCGGCGACATGCCGGGCGAGGCTGGCCAGGCCGATGCCTCGCGCTCCCGTCCCGCGGACGGCGAGATGCTGGACGATACGTCCGACAGCCTGGCCGATGCCGTACGCAGTGCGAGCGCGCCCCGCGGCGCCGACGCGCTGCCCGACGACGAAGCAGAACCCGAACAGCGCCGCGCCTGATCGCGGCCGACTTCTTGCCGCGCCCGGGCCGGGCGCGAGACCTGACATTTTGAGGTTGTTTTGACAGATATCCACGATATTGAATCGTCCGCGCCTGCCGTGCAGGCCGCGCGTGCCGACGATGCGCCGGAGCAGGACGCTGGCGCCGCGGGTGGTGACGAACGTCCCCGTCGCGGCCTGCGGCGCGGCCCGCGCAGCCTGATCGCGCGCCGGCGCGCTGCTGCCAAATCGAAGGGCGCTGATGGCGAACCGCAAGGCGGCGAAGCCGCGGATGCGCCGCCGGCCGACGCTGCCGACGCGCAACCCGCGCGTGCGCCGCGCAAGGACGCAGCGGCCAAGGGCGGCCGCAAGCCGGCCGGCAAGCGCGAAGGTGCGGCCAAGGCCGCGCAGGGCGGTCAGGGGCGGCGCGGCGGCGCGGCCAAAACCGACGGCGCCGTCGCGAATGCCGGCACCGAGGCGGCATCGCAGGACGATCTGTTCGCCTACGTGACGTCGCCGGCGTTCGACGCGGACAACGCCGCGGGCGGCAGCGGCGTGCGTGCGCCGATGCTGCGCCGCGGCCGCGCCCAGCCGGCGAACAAGCGCGTGCTGTCGCCGGACGACGACGCGCCGAAGCTCCACAAGGTGCTGGCGGAGGCCGGCATGGGTTCGCGCCGCGAAATGGAAGAGCTGATCGTCGCCGGCCGCGTGTCGGTGAACGGTGAGCCCGCGCACATCGGCCAGCGCATCATGCCGACCGACCAGGTCCGCATCAACGGCAAGCCGGTCAAGCGCAAGCTGCCCAACAAGCCGCCGCGCGTGCTGCTGTACCACAAGCCGACCGGCGAAATCGTCAGTCACGCCGACCCGGAAGGCCGTCCGTCGGTGTTCGATCGCCTGCCGCCGATGAAGACGGCGAAATGGCTGGCGGTCGGCCGTCTCGACTTCAACACCGAAGGTCTGTTGATGCTGACGACGTCGGGCGATCTCGCGAACCGTTTCATGCATCCGCGCTACAGCGTCGAGCGTGAATACGCGGTGCGCGTGGTCGGCGAGCTGTCCGAGGGGATGCGCCAAAAGCTGCTGCACGGCGTCGAGCTCGACGACGGCCCGGCAAACTTCCTGCGCATCCGCGATGGTGGCGGCGAAGGCACGAACCACTGGTATCACGTCGCGCTGGCCGAGGGCCGCAACCGCGAAGTGCGGCGGATGTTCGAGGCGGCCGGCCTGATGGTGAGCCGCCTGATCCGCACGCGCCACGGCCCGATCCCGCTGCCGCGCGGGCTCAAGCGCGGTCGTTGGGAAGAGCTCGACGAGGCGCAGGTGCGCAAGCTGATGGCGACCGTCGGCCTGAAGGCGCCGTCCGAAGAAAAGGGCAAGCGCGCTGGCGGCCAGCAGGAGCGCCGCCAACCCGATCCGATGCAGACGTCGATGGGCTTCATCAGCCGCGAGCCGGTGCTGACGACGCATGGTCAGCTCGATCAGCCGCGTCGCGGCGGCGGCCGGCGCGGCGCGCCCGGCCTGCCTGGCCTGAGCGGCTACGGCAGCCTGCCGGTTGCGCCGTCGGGCTATGGCAATCGCTCGGGCGGTCGCGATGTCGACGGCAATCGTGCGTCGTATGGCGCCGGTCCGAAGCGTGAAGGCGCGGGTGGCAAGCGAGGCGCCGGCAAGGGCGGCCCGCGCACCGCGAACGGCAATCGTGCCGACGGCGCCGGCAACGGCAACGGCGGTGCGCGCGGCGGCCAGCGTCCGCAGCGCAATCGCTCGCGCGGTCGCTGACCGTTCGCGCAAACGACGGCGGCGCGACGGCGGCATGACGCCGCCGATGTGCCGGCGAAATCGGCGCACGCCGATTCGGCCGGTATCTCGCCCGCTGTTTTCGACTGTATATATGTCGTGTTGCCGGATTGTGCCGCGTGGTCGGACAGTCCGGCTTCGCATTTTTGGCCGGTAAAGGCGGGCTGAACGCTGCTTTAACCGGCTGGCTTGGCGATTGCGCTAAAAAACGCTATAATCGCGGAGTCGCTGGGCGTACGGATTCAATGTGCGGCTCAGGTGCGACCACCAGTAAGAGAAGATGGGCGTTCCGCCCATTTTTTTTTGCTGAAACGGTTAGGCATCTCGGGTAGCGCTTCCTGCGCCGGCTAAGGCGCGCGCCCGCGGGTGAATCGCGAGCGGCGGGCGCGAACACCTGAGAGGACACTGTGCAACTGACGGAACTGATAGAAACCACGGTCACCGGGCTCGGCTATGAGCTCGTGGATCTCGAGCGCACCGGGCGCGGCATGCTTTGCATCTATATCGATCAGCCTGCCGGCATTTCGCTCGACGATTGCGAAAAGGTGACGCGTCAGCTCCAGCACGTCTTGACGGTCGAAAACATCGATTACGAACGGCTCGAAGTCTCGTCCCCGGGGCTCGACCGCCCGTTGAAGAAACTGGCCGACTTCGAGCGCTTCGCCGGCAGCGAAGTTTCCGTGACCTTGAAAAAGCCGCTGGACGGGCGCAAGACGTACCGGGGCATTCTGCACGCGCCGAATGGCGAAACGATCGGTTTGGAATTTGAGAGGAATAAGGGCGAGGCCGCCATGCTGGATTTCACGCTGGCCGATATCGACAAAGCCCGCCTGATTCCGCAAGTTGACTTTAGGAGCCGCAAATAATGAGTCGCGAAGTGTTGATGCTGGTGGATGCGCTGGCGCGCGAGAAAAACGTCGACAAGGATGTGGTGCTGGGCGCCCTCGAGGCCGCGCTCGCTTCCGCTTCCAAGAAGCTGTTCGACGAAGGCGCCGAAATCCGCGTCCATATCGATCGCGAAAGCGGCGAGCACGAAACCTTCCGTCGCTGGCTCGTCGTGCCCGACGAGGCAGGCTTGCAGGAGCCGGATCGCGAGATCCTGCTGTTCGAAGCACGTGAGCAGAAGCCCGACGTCGAAGTCGGCGAATTCATCGAGGAACCGGTGCCGTCGATCGAGTTCGGCCGGATCGGCGCGCAGGCTGCCAAGCAGGTGATCCTGCAGAAGGTGCGCGACGCCGAGCGCGAGCAGATCCTGAACGACTACCTCGAGCGCGGCGAAAAGATCATGACCGGTACGGTCAAGCGCCTCGACAAGGGCAACTTCATCGTCGAATCGGGCCGCGTCGAAGCGCTGCTGCGCCGCGACCAGCTGATCCCGAAGGAAAACCTGCGCGTGGGCGACCGCGTGCGTGCGTACATCGCGAAGGTCGACCGCACCGCGCGCGGCCCGCAGATCGAACTGTCGCGTACCGCGCCCGAGTTCCTGATGAAGCTGTTCGAGATGGAAGTGCCGGAAATCGAGCAGGGCCTGCTCGAGATCAAGGCGGCCGCGCGCGATCCGGGCGTGCGCGCGAAGATCGGCGTGATCGCATACGACAAGCGCATCGATCCGATCGGCACCTGCGTCGGCATCCGCGGCTCGCGCGTGCAGGCCGTGCGCAACGAGCTCGGTGGCGAAAACATCGACATCGTGCTATGGTCGGAGGATCCCGCCCAGTTCGTGATCGGCGCGCTCGCGCCGGCAGCCGTCCAGTCGATCGTCGTCGATGAAGAAAAGCACTCGATGGACGTCGTCGTCGACGAGAACGAGCTGGCCGTCGCGATCGGCCGCAGCGGTCAGAACGTTCGCCTTGCCAGCGAACTGACCGGCTGGCAAATCAACATCATGACGCCGGACGAATCCGCCCTGAAGCAGGGCGAAGAACGCGAACGGCTGCGTGCATTGTTCATGGCGCGTCTCGACGTCGATGAAGAAGTCGCCGACATCCTGATCGACGAGGGCTTCACGAGCCTCGAGGAGATCGCCTACGTGCCGCTCAACGAAATGCTCGAAATCGAGGCGTTCGACGAGGACACCGTGCACGAACTGCGCAACCGCGCACGCGACGCGCTGCTGACGATGGCGATCGCGAACGAAGAAAAGGTCGAGAACGCTGCGCTGGATCTGAAGAGCCTCGACGGCATCACGCCGGAGTTGCTCACGAAGCTGGCCGAACACGGCGTGCAGACGCGCGACGATCTCGCCGAGCTTGCTGTGGATGAACTGGTCGACATGACCGGAGTGGAAGAGGATGCCGCTAAGGCGTTGATCATGAAAGCACGTGAACATTGGTTCCAGTGAGAAATGACCATGGCGCACTGATTTGATGGCGGCCGTATGGCCTGACCCGATGCTAACCGCAAGGAATCGGTCCTTGCACTAAGAGGAATGAATGGCGAGTAACAACGTAGCCCAATTTGCCGCGGAACTGAAAATGCCTGCTGGTGTGCTGCTCGAACAGCTGCAGGCAGCGGGCGTCCAGAAAGCGAGTGAAGACGATGCGCTGTCCGAGACGGACAAGGCGCGTCTGCTCGATCATTTGCGCAAGTCGCACGGCGCAACCGACGGCGACAAGCGCAAGATCACGCTGACCCGCAAGCATACGTCGGAGATCAAGCAGTCTGACGCGACGGGCAAGGCTCGCACCATTCAGGTCGAGGTCCGCAAGAAGCGTACGTTCGTCAAGCGCGACGACGTCGCCGAAGGTGCGGAACAGGGTCAGGCGCAAGTCGCCGAAGCGGACGACGATGCAGAACTGAAGCGTCGCGAGGAAGAAGCGCGCCGCGAAGCCGAGCTGCTCGAGCAGCAGGCGCAGGAGCTGCTCGAGCGTCAAGAGCGCCTCGAGCGTGAAGAAGCCGAGCGCCGCGCCCGCGAGGAAGCGGCCGAAGCCGAGCGCCGTCGTGCCGAAGAAGAGGCAGCGGCCAAGCGTGCGGCGGCGGAAGCCGCAGCGGCGCAGCAGGCTGCCGCGCAGCAAGCCGCCGAAGCGAAGCAGGAAGCGCCGGGCGCGCAGTCCGCGCAGGAAGAAGCACGCGCGGCTGCCGAGCGTGCAGCGCAGCGCGAAGCTGCGAAGAAGGCCGAGGACGCAGCCCGAGAGGCGGCGGACAAGGCGCGCGCCGAGCAGGAAGAGATTCGCAAGCGTCGCGAGGCGGCCGAAGCCGAAGCGCGCGCGATTCGCGAAATGATGAACACGCCGCGCAAGGCAGTCGTGAAGGCCGTCGAGCCGCCGAAGCCGGTCGAGGCACCGAAGCCCGCCGAGGCGAAGGGCACGCTGCACAAGCCGGCGAAGCCGGCAGGCGCAGGCGTGCAGGCACGTCCGGCCGTGAAGAAGCCGGCCGGTGCGACGCCGGCCACGACGCAGGCGCCGGCAGCAGGCGCGGGCGACCGCAACAAGAAGCCGGGCGGCGGCAAGGGCGGCTGGCAGGACGACGCAGCGAAGCGTCGCGGCATCAAGACGCGCGGCGATTCGAGCGGCGGCGTCGACCGCGGCTGGCGCGGCGGCCCGAAGGGGCGCGGCCGTCACCAGGACAGCGCATCGACGTTCCAGGCACCGACCGAACCGATCGTGCGTGAAGTGCACGTGCCGGAAACCATTTCGGTTGCCGATCTCGCGCACAAGATGTCGATCAAGGCCTCGGAAGTCATCAAGGTGATGATGAAGATGGGCCAGATGGTCACGATCAACCAGGTGCTCGACCAGGAAACGGCGATGATCGTCGTCGAGGAACTGGGCCACCGTGCGGTCGCGGCCAAGCTGGACGATCCGGAAGCGCTGCTGGTCGAAGGCGAAACGAGTTCGGACGCCGAGCAGCTGCCGCGTCCGCCGGTCGTCACGGTGATGGGTCACGTCGACCACGGCAAGACCTCGCTGCTCGACCACATCCGCCGCGCGAAGGTTGCCGCAGGCGAAGCGGGCGGCATTACGCAGCACATCGGCGCATACCACGTCGAAACGCCGCGCGGCGTCATCACGTTCCTCGACACGCCGGGTCACGAGGCCTTCACGGCCATGCGTGCACGCGGCGCGAAGGCGACCGACATCGTGGTGCTGGTGGTGGCGGCCGACGACGGCGTGATGCCGCAGACGAAGGAAGCCATCGCTCACGCGAAGGCGGGCGGTGTGCCGATCGTCGTGGCGATCAACAAGATCGACAAGCCGGAAGCGAACCCGGATCGCGTCAAGCAGGAGCTGGTCGCGGAAGGCGTCGTGCCGGAAGAGTACGGCGGCGATTCGCCGTTCGTGCCGGTGTCGGCGAAGACGGGCGCAGGCATCGACGATCTCCTCGAGAACGTGCTGCTGCAGGCCGAAGTGCTGGAACTGAAGGCACCGGTCGAGGCGCCGGCCAAGGGTATCGTGATCGAAGCGAAGTTGGACAAGGGCAAGGGCCCGGTCGCGACGATCCTGGTGCAGTCGGGTACGCTGAACCGCGGTGACATCGTGCTGGCAGGCTCGGCTTACGGCCGCGTGCGTGCGATGCTCGACGAGAACGGCAAGCCGACGAAGGAAGCCGGCCCGTCGATCCCGGTCGAAATTCAGGGTCTGTCGGAAGTGCCGGGCGCAGGCGAGGAAGTGATTGTGCTGCCGGACGAGCGCAAGGCGCGCGAAATCGCGTTGTTCCGCCAGGGCAAGTTCCGCGACGTCAAGCTGGCGAAGCAGCAGGCCGCGAAGCTGGAAAGCATGCTCGAGCAGATGGGCGAAGGCGAAGTGCAGAACCTGCCGCTCATCATCAAGGCCGACGTGCAGGGCTCGCAGGAAGCACTCGTGCAGTCGCTGCTCAAGCTGTCGACCGACGAAGTGCGTGTGCAGATCGTGCACAGCGCGGTGGGTGGCATCAGCGAAAACGACGTCAACCTCGCGACGGCATCGAAGGCGGTCATCATCGGCTTCAACACGCGTGCGGATGCACAGGCGCGCAAGCTGGCCGAAGCGAACGGCATCGACATCCGCTACTACAACATCATCTATGACGCAGTGGATGAGGTGAAGGCGGCAATGTCGGGCATGCTGGCGCCGGAGAAGCGCGAAGTCATCACCGGTATGGTCGAGGTGCGCCAGGTGTTCAAGGTGCCGAAGATCGGTACGGTCGCCGGCTGTATGGTCACCGACGGTATCGTCAAGCGCTCGTCGTCGGTGCGCGTGCTGCGCAACAACGTCGTGATCTTCACGGGCGAACTCGAATCGCTGAAGCGCTTCAAGGACGACGTGAAGGAAGTCAAGCAAGGCTTCGAGTGCGGTATGTCGGTGAAGAACTTCAACGACATCGTCGAAGGCGACCAGTTCGAAGTCTTCGAAGTGACCGAAGTCGCCCGTACGCTGTAATCGTCGCGTATCGGCTCGTGGGCGGGGCAGGCTTGGGCCTGTCCCGCCCATTTTCATGGCGGCGCGCCAACGGTGCGCCGCTTCATCCTGATAAACGGATCACGGATCGATCATGTCCAGGAAACGTACTTCCCCCAATCGCAACGTACAGATCGCCGACCAGATTCAGCGCGATCTGTCCGAGCTCATCATGCGCGAGGTCAAGGATCCGCGCATCGGCATCGTGACCATCCAGAGCGTGGAACTCACGCCGGACTACGCGCACGCGAAGGTCTACTTCACGGCGCTCACCGGCGATCCCGAGAAGACGCAGGAAGCGCTGAACCACGCGTCGGGCCATCTGCACAACCTGTTGTTCAAGCGCCTGCACATTCATACGGTGCCGACGCTGCATTTCCATTACGACCAGACGATCGAGAAGGCCGTCGAGATGTCGCGGCTGATCAAGGAAGCCAACTCGACGCGCGCGAAGGACGACGACGAAGCCGGCGCGCCCGCGCAGGACGATTGAGCGCACGCGCCTATGACGACTGCAGCTCCCCAACGTCCGCGCGTGCCGCGGCGCGCGCTCGACGGCGTGCTTCTGCTCGACAAGCCGGTCGGCCTGTCGAGCAACGACGCACTGATACGCGCGAAGCGCCTGTTGCTCGCGAAGAAGGCCGGCCATACCGGCACGCTGGATCCGCTCGCCTCGGGGCTGTTGCCGCTGTGCTTCGGTGAGGCGACGAAGTTTTCGCAGGACCTGCTGGAAGCGGACAAGACCTACGAAGCGACGATGCGTCTCGGCGTGCGCACGACCACCGGCGACGCGGAAGGCGACGTGCTCGAGACGCGCGCGGTCGCATGCGATCGCGCGGCAGTGGCGGCGGCGCTCGCGCGCTTCACCGGCGACATCGTGCAGGTGCCGCCGATGTACTCGGCGCTCAAGCGCGACGGCAAGCCGCTGTATGAATATGCGCGGGCCGGGCAGACCGTCGAGCGCGAAGGCCGCAACGTGACGATCCATGCGCTCGACCTGCTCGATTGCGCGCTGCCGGACGTGACGTTCCGCGTGACCTGCAGCAAGGGCACCTACGTGCGTACGCTCGCCGAGGACATCGGCGAAGCGCTCGGTTGCGGCGCGCATCTGACGATGCTGCGCCGTACCGGGGTCGGCGCGTTGACGCTCGAGCACGCGGTGACGCTCGACGCACTGTCGGACGCTGCCGAAGCGGCGCGCGACGCGTGGCTTCAGCCGGTCGACGCGCTGCTGTCGACGTTCCCGCTGGTGCGTCTCGACGACGCCAGCGCGAAGCGGTTCCTGCACGGGCAGCGCCTGCCGCTGTCGGCGCTCGATCCGATCGACGCGGCCGAAGGCGCGCGCGTGCGCGTGTACGACGCGCAGCGGCTGCTGGGCGTCGCACGCAAGGCGAGCGGCGTGCTCGCACCCGAGCGTCTCGTCGTGACGGCCGCCTGACCGGCCGCGCGCAAGCGCGGCGTCGGAACGAAAAAAGCCCGGCTGTCGCCGGGCTTTTGCATTGCATGCGTTCGCGCGTGCCGCTCAGTGCGCCGCCGACGCCGCCGCACCCGCATCGCCGCCGCCCGCGCGTTCGGGCTTGGTGATCCAGATCAGTCCGATCAGCAGCACGAAGATCGCCGCCGAGATGTAGAACAGATCGTTCACGCCGAGCTGGGCCGCCTGCTGCGTGGCCATGTTGTTGATGAGGCCGTGCGCCTGGTCCGGCGTCAGCCCGAGCTTGCCCATCTGCGTGACGGCCTGATTGAACGTCGGGTTGTACACGTTGGTCTGCTCGACCAGTTGCGCGTGGTGGAAGTTGTTGCGGTGATCCCACGCGGTCTGGAAGATCGACGTGCCGATGCCGCCGCACATGATCCGCACGAAGTTCGACAGGCCCGATGCCGCGGGAATGCGGTGGCCGGGCAGGCCGGACAGCGTGATCGATACCAGCGGGATGAAGAAGCCGGCCATCGCGATGCCCTGTACGAGCGTCGGCAGCGTCAGCGACCACTCGTCGACGTCCGTCGTGTAGCGCGAGCGCATCCAGAAGCACAGCGCGAACGTCAGGAACGCGGCTGTTGCGATATAGCGCGGATCGGTGCGCGGCAGGAACTTGCCGGTCAGCGGCGACAACAGGATCGCGAACAAGCCGACGGGCGCCATCACGAGGCCCGCATCGGTGGCGGTGTAGCCGATCTGCGTCTGCAGCCACAGCGGCAACAGCACGAGGTTGCCGAAGTAGAGACCGTAGCCGACGGCGAGCGCGATCGTGCCGCCCGTGAAATTGCGGATGCGGAACAGCGACAGGTCGACGACCGGATGTTCGGCGGTCAGCTCCCAGATCACGAAGAACGCGAACGAGACGACGGCGATCAGTGCGAGCGCGACGATCGTCGTCGACGCGAACCAGTCGAGATCCTTGCCCTTGTCGAGCATGATCTGCAGCGAGCCGACCCACAGCACCAGCAGCGCGAGGCCGACGCCGTCGATCGGCGCGCGGCGCACCGTCGATTCGCGCGTGCGATAGATCGACCACGTGGCGAGCGCAGCGGCGATGCCGACCGGGATGTTCACGTAGAAGATCCACGGCCACGAGTAGTTGTCCGAGATCCAGCCGCCGAGAATCGGCCCCGCGACCGGCGCGATCAGCGTCGTCATCGACCAGAGCGCGAGCGCCATCGGCGCTTTCGCGCGCGGATAGCTCGACAGCAACAGCGATTGCGACAGCGGAATCATCGGCCCGGCGACCGCGCCCTGCAGTACGCGCGACGCGAGCAGGAACGGCAGGGTCGGCGCGAGCCCGCACATCCACGACGAAATGACGAACAGGATGATCGACGCGAGGAACAGGCGCACCTGTCCGAAGCGGTCGGTCAACCAGCCCGTCAGCGGCACGGAGATCGCGTTCGCGACCGCGAACGACGTGATGACCCACGTGCCCTGGTCGGACGACACGCCGAGGTCGCCCGAGATGGTCGGGATCGCGACGTTCGCGATCGACGTGTCGAGCACGTTCATGAACACGGCGAGCGACACCGCGATCGTTCCGAGCACGAGTTGCCCGCCCTGCAGCGGCGGGTAGGAGACTGGAGCCTGTGCCATGTCGGTAGTTGTCCGGTGTCGAAGCCGTTACATCATCTTCGCGGCGGTGCCCGTCTTCGCCGCAGCCGCGGCCGATGCCAGCGCGTTGCCGCCGGCGTTCGCGGCGATGATGCGGGCGATTTCCGCGTCGGCTTCGTCGCCGTACTTCGCGAATACGTCGGTCTCGTAGACGGTGTTGTGTGCGTTGGCGAGCTGATCGCCGCGCTCGTCCTTGATGTCGACGTCGACCTGCATCGACAGCCCGATGCGCAGCGGATGCTTGTCGAGATCCTTCGGATCGATCTCGATCCGCACCGGCAGGCGTTGCACGACCTTGATCCAGTTGCCGGTCGCGTTCTGCGCCGGCAGCAGCGAGAACGCCGAGCCCGTGCCGGCCGAGAAGCCGACGACCTTGCCGTGGTAGACCGCCGACGAGCCGTAGATGTCGGCCGTCAACTCGACCGGCTGGCCGATGCGCATGTGCCTGAGCTGCACTTCCTTGAAGTTGGCATCGACCCACACCGCGTTCAGCGGCACGACCGACATCAGCGGCGTGCCCGGCGACACGCGCTGGCCGACCTGCACCGAGCGCTTCGCGACATAGCCGGTGACCGGCGCGGGCAGCACGTTGCGCGCGTTCGCGAGGTAGGCGTCGCGAACCTTCGCGGCCGCGGCCATCACGTTCGGATGCGACGCGATCGTCGTGTTGGCGGTCAGCGCGCGGTTCGACGCGAGTTCCTGCTGCGCGGCGTCGACCGATGCCTGCGCGGCGCGTACCGCGTCGCGCGCATGCGAGATTTCTTCCTGCGACACGGCGCCCGTCTGCGCGACGGCCAGCCGGCGGCGCAGGTCGTCCTGCGCCTTCGACAGGTCGGACTGGCGCAGCGCGACTTGCGCACGGTACTGATCGTCGTTGACGAACAGGCCGCGCACCTGACGCACCGTCTGCGCGAGATTGGCCTCGGCCTGCTGAAGCGCGATCTGCGAATCGGCCGGATCGAGCACGACGAGCGGGTCGCCGGCCTTGATCGTCTGCGTGTCGTCTGCCTTCACGGCGATCACCGTCCCGGTGACCTGCGGCGTGATCTGCACGACGTTGCCGTTCACGTATGCGTCGTCGGTTTCCTCATGGAAACGCGCGACGAGGAAGTAGTACAGACCGTACGCGATGGCCGCGATCACGATCACCGCGATCAGCAGCGTCATCATCCGTTTGCGCTTGCCGTTGTTCTGCGGCTGGGCGCCGGCCGCGTTTTGTTGAGGGTCGCTCATGGCGATTTTCTCCGTCCGTTATTTCGAGTGTCTGCGTAGTGGTGGCGCCGGATCAGTTGGCGGCCTGCTTTGTTTGCGTTTTCTGTTGTTCTGCGTCGGGCGCCGCGAGCCGCGTGCCGGTTGCGTCGAAGCCGCCGCCGAGCGCCTTGATCAGCGCGAGCTGCATGTCGCGCCGGCGCATCTTCAGGTTCGTGACCGTCTGTTCCGATGCGAGGCGGTTGCTGTCGGCGGTGAGCACCTGCAGCTGCGGCGACAGGCCGGCCTTGTAGCGGATCACGGCCAGGTCGTAGGCGCGCGTCGATGCATCGAGCGCACGCTGCGCGTCGTCCATCTGGCGGTCGACCGCGCGGATCGACGCGACCTGCGTCGCCACGTCGTTCAGCGCGCCGATCAGCGTCTGGTTGTAGTTCGCGACCGACAGGTCGAAGTCCGCATAGCGGCCCTTGAGCTGCGCACGCAATGCGCCGGCATCGAAGATCGGCAGGTGGATGGCCGGGCCGAACTGCGCCTGGCGGCTCGCGAAGTTCAGGAATTTGCCCCAGCCGAACGCATCGAAGCCGAAGCCGGCCGCGAGGTTCACGTCGGGGAAGAACTCGGCCTTCGCCTCCTTCACGTCGTGCATCGCGGCTTCCACCTGCCAGCGCGCGGCGACGATGTCGGGGCGGCGCGCCACGAGGTCGGCCGGCAGGTTGCCGGGCAGGGCGACCGTGCCGGACGGGTTCATCACCGGCGCGGCGATCTGCAGCCCGCGGTCCGGCCCCTTGCCGAGCAGCGCGGCGAGCTGGTAGCGCACGGTCGTGATTTGGCCGTCGAGGTCGGACAGCGACGCCTGCGTCGTCGCGATGTTGCCGCGGGCGGTCTGACGCTCGACATTCGTGTCGAGGCCGGCCGACACGCGACCGTCGGTGATCTTGCCGACCGTCTGACGGTTGGTGATCTCGCGCTGCGCGATGTCGCGCAGCGCATACAGTTGCGCCAGCGAGTTATAGGTGCGCGCGACCGACGACGCGAGCGTGATGCGCGCCTGCTGCATGTCCGCTTCGGCGGCCTTTTCCTGCGACACGGCGGTGTGCAGCCGCTCGCGGTTCTTGCCCCACAGGTCGAGATCCCACGATGCGCTCGCGAGCACATTGTTCTCGCTGTACCACTGGCCGCCGTACGGGGGCGGGAACAGCGCATTGGAAGAATAGAGCTCGCGCGTCCACGAGTAGCTCGCTTCGGCCTTCGGCATCAGGTTCGAGCGCGACGATTCGATATACGACGACGCCTTCGCGATCCGCGCCTGCGCCTGCGCGATCGATGGATTGCCCTGGAGCGCCTCGTCGATCAGCTTCGGCAGCTGCGGATCGCCGAACTGGCTGGCCCAGTCGAGCGTCGGCCACTGGCCGCCCTGGGCTGGCAGGCTTTGCGCCGATTCGAATTGCGACGCGGGCGCGATCTGCTTGTCGCTCTTGATGCCGATATAGTTTGCGCAGCCCGCCAGCGCCAGCGCGGCAACTGCGGCGGCGACGGCGGTGCGGCACGACCCGGCGCGCACGGACAACGTGGAGGATTTCATCGCGCTGTTCCCTGACTCGGAATGAATGATGGACACTGCAAGGATTTCCTTACATTAATCTGTCAAAAGTAATTGTTATGGCAACTATTACGTGATGCTATTGCCCGCGTTCTCGCAATAATTGCTGAGAATGCGGCGCAGCATGCTCTTCAGAAATCCGACTTCTTCCGGCGTGAAGCCCTCGAGCAGCTCGTCGAGCACGCTGCGGAACACGGGCGGCAACCGCTCGGCGAGCGCACGCCCTTCGTCCGTCAACTCGAGGCGCACGACGCGGCGGTCCTCGATGCTGCGCACGCGGGACAGCAGCCCGCGCTTCTCGACGCGATCGAGCAGGCGCGTGACCGCGCTGGCGTCGATCCCATACTCGCGCGCCAGCTCCGCAGCCGTCGAACATTTGCCGACCGCGATCATGAACAGCATGCTCGCCTGCGTGCCGGTGATGCCGAGCTCTTCCTGCGTGCGCTGCGTGACGAGGTTCGTCATCACGGACTTCACGCGCGACATCAGATAACCGACGCTGTCGTTGATCTGGTACGAGGACAGCGGCGAAACGGGCGATTGAGAAGGAGAATCGGACATAAAACCCTGAAGCTGCAATAGTTGACTAGGCAGCAGTATAGGGGCAATTTGCTTGCCGCGGCAAATGTTAATCGAACAGGCAACGCCGCGCTGAAGGTGGGCGAATCACCTTGTC
>NZ_PQMX01000096.1:0-19637 GCF_004368385.1 Burkholderia sp. B10
GGGGGATGACTGGGCGGCAGGGAAGGGAGGTCCGTCGCGATCGGGATGGGAGCGGCAATGGCAGCGTTACCGGCGGCTCCTGCTCGGGGGTGTGCGACCGCAGGACATTCGGCAGTTCCGGGCCGCCGGTGTCGCGGCCGGCCGCGCGGCCACGTAGCGTTCGCCATTTTGGGAAACGCGGCCGAATTGATTCGGTTCCGGAGTTCGGATATGGTGACCGGCGCGATTCACGGGTCGGGAACACTATATTGAATAACCGAGCGATCAAAGGGGCCGTAGATGAGTCAATGGCGAGAATCGCTGCTGGCGAGCATGGAGCAGGCGGAAACCGCATCCGACGCATTCGATGGTCTCGCGCCGGCCGTTCGCGCGCTGGGGTTCGAATACCACGCATATGTGCTGCGGGTCACGATACCGATTACGCGGCCCGCCAGCATGGAATGGAACAATTTTCCGCAAGCATGGCGCGCCCATTACGCGCAAAAGCGGTATCAGCATGCCGATCCGGTTCTCCATTACGGACAAGCCTGCACCCGGCCAATGCCCTGGCCGGGGCCGCTGGCCGGCCATGACGCGTTCTGGCGCGACGCAGCGGACTTCGGCCTGCGCCACGGCTGGTCGCAGACGCTCCGCGATCATCGCGGCGCGATGGGCACCTTCAGCCTCGTGCGCGGCGGGCCGCCCATCTCGCCGGAAGAGTTGCGGCGCACGGAGCCGGAGATGATCTGGCTTTGCCAGTTCGTGCACGCGACGATGAGCAACCTGATCGTTTCGGACGTGATGCCGAGCGGCGCAATGCGGTTGTCGCTCCGCGAGAAGGAAGTGCTGCACTGGACGGCGGAGGGCAAGACGGCCGCCGAAGTCGCGGCGATTCTTCTATTGACCGAACGCAACGTCGGTTTCCATATCCAGAATGCGATGGACAAGCTCGACGCCACCAACAAGACTCACGCAACGGTCAAGGCGGCGATGCTCGGGCTGATTCCGGTTCGCGATTAGTCCCGGCTTGGCACCGGCAGCAAACGCCGATTCCTGCGCGACGGCAGCCGTCGGTGGACTGCCGGCGCGTCAGCGTCGGGCGGTGCGAGCATAGCAACGTGCGTGCGACGCCGTCTTGAGGCTGCTCGATGGCGGAGGTCGTATCGCACGCGGCGCTGGCGGCGGCGATCGGCGGGAGGCCCGCGCCCTGATTGGCTTGGTCCGGCACCGGTCGGTTGCCATGCCGTCGCGATGCGCCGGCAGCGACACGCGCACCGGCGTGGTTCGGCGCATGACGCGCTCACTAGCAGTTTTCCTGGAAATTTTCACGCGCCGGCGACTGTGAATTTTCACACTTGATCGGGCCGCGGCCGTCGATAAGATGAGACCTCGATCGGCATCGCAGCGTGAGAAGACCACTACGTGGAAAACGAAAACGGCAACGCCGTCGTGAGGCCGCACGGCGATGTGTGCAATGCGGTCACGCAAGAGCTCCATCGCGACCGCGACGACGAATCCATCTTGTCGTAGGAATCGCTCGGCCGTCGTCTATCCGTCGAAGACGCGCCCCGAATGCCGCACGGCCCGTCCAGCAACGGCGCATCAGGCCGGCTCGCCCCGAACACCGGGTCGATCGTCGTTCCACCAACCCAACGAACAGGTGAAAACCCATGAGTCACGATACGAAAACCCTCGCCGAGCAAGTCGTCCGCGCGTTCGAGGCGCGCGATATCGAGTCGATGTCGGCGCTGCTCGCCGACGACGTGCGCCTCGAGGACGTACCGCTCGGCGCGCATGTCGGCAGGCATGCCGTCGTCGAGAAGATCACCGACTTCTTCGGCAAGGCAAGCACCTATCGCTGGGAGCAGCAGCGCTTGATCGCACAGGGCAGCACCGCGATCGTCGAGCGCACGAGCCATATCGTGCTGGGCGGCAAGGAGATTCGGTTGCCGATGGTGGTGATTCTGGAGTTCGACGCAAACGGCAAGTTGACGCTCTTCAAGGACTATTTCGATCTGCAGACGCTGGAGCGGCAACTCGCATGACGGCGTGGCCGGCGGCCGTGCCGAGCGGCGTCGCTCGGCACGTTCCTGGTTCATCGCGACGACAGATGGCACATGTTCCAGTGAGCGATCGGCGCAGCCAAATCGAGGCAATTCAATGAAGAAATGGATCGTTCTATTTTCGATCGGCATCTGCCTGCTGCTCGCCAATCTCGACATGACGATCGTGAATCTGGCCTTGCCGGAGTTCTCGACCGAGTTCGGTGCGTCGATGCAGCAGATTCAGCTCATCATCGTCAGCTATCTGACCGCGGCTGCGGCGTTCTTCTGCCTGTTCGGCAAGATGGCCGACAGCGTGGGCCGAAAGCGCGTGTTCATGTTCGGCGCGGTGCTTTTCATGGTGTCGTCGCTGTATATAGGCGCGTGGTCGAGCACGGTCACGGAGATCATCGTCGCGCGGTTCGTCCAGGGCGCGGGTTTCGCCGCCACGCTGGGTCTTGCGCTCGTGCTAATCGCGAATGCGTTTCCGCCGGACCAGAAGGGCTTCGCGACTGGCGTCGCGGTCACCATCACCGGGGTCGGCATGGCGCTCGGACCGCCGACCGGTGGCTTCATCCTGCAATATCTCGGGTGGCGCTGGATCTTCCTGCTGAACGTCCCGCTCGGCTTGCTTTCGATCGTACTGACCTGGATTTTCGTGTCCGACGACGCAGCCGGAGCGCGTCGCCCGCTGGCGCTAGACGTCGCGGGCGTGCCGTTCTACCTGTTCGCCCTCGGTTGCCTGATCTATGTGTCGAACATGCTGAGCACGGCTGCGACCGCCACACTCGCCGCGATCGCCGTGGCCGGGCTGCTGTCGGCGGCGATATTCGTGCGACGCAGCCTGCGCAAGCCGGCTCCGCTGATCAACGTGACGTTGTTGACGAGCCGCGGCTATCTCACGGTCATCCTGATCCGGATGATCTTCAATTACACGATGGCCAGCTTTCTGTTCGTGCTGCCGCTGTTCATGCAGAACGTACTCGACTACTCGAAGCTGAAATCCGGCATGTGGCTGCTGTGCATGACGATCGCGGTCGCGTTCATCGCGCCGCTGGCCGGCAAAGTAATCGATCGCGTTGGCTTCCGCATTCCTACGCTCGTATCGATGTCGCTGCTGTTCGTCAGTTGCGCGGCGTTCTGCGTGCTCGGGCCCGCTACGTCGAGTGCGATCTTCGTCGTCGGGTTGTTCTGCTTCGGTGTGTCCAACGGCATGCTGACGACCGCGACCATCAACGGTGTCACCACCCAGGTGCCTGCGAAAGATGCCGGTACGGCGATCGGCTTGTTCTTTACGCTCGTGATGGTGGGCTCGATGTTCGGCGTGAGCGTCGCGGGGCTCGTGCTGGATCGCGTGAGCCACGCGGAGGTGGTCGCCCGTCTCGCGCATGCGGCACTGCCGCTCGCCGAACCGGCACGCGCTGCACTGTTCATGGCCGCGAACGGCAGCCGCAATATTGCCGAATCGGGATTGCAGAACGATGCGCCGACGTTCGCGGCGGCGACGCAGATTGCGCATGCTGCCTACTACTCGGCGCTCGGCAAGCTGATGACCGGGAATGCGCTACTGACCCTGGTCGGTGTCGGGCTCAGCATCATGCTGTTGAAAAAGCAACCATCCAGATCGATGTCCGGAGCGACGCATGCGATCGAGATTCCCGAGCGCTGAGTGGAGCCGTCGCAGCGCTGACAGCGGCGGGGGATACGTGTGTCAGCTCAGCTATATCCCAACGGCTCGCCACCTGCGCCCCACATCACGCATCGCGGCCGCGCAGACGATCCGCGCACGAACCGAAGCCGAATTCGACCGCAACTCACCCCGAGCACCGCGGCACGACGCGATCACGCGCGCCGCCGGCGAACCGCGGCATGCACGCGCCCACTACCCCCGCACCCCCACCCGATACCGCGTCGTCTGCCGATAAACCTGCCCCGGCCGCAGAATCGTCTCTTCGCGCAACCCATCCATATTGACCTGATCCGGAAAGTACCCGGCCTCGACGCACAGCGCCGCATGCGGCGCGCACACCACACCGCCGCTCACGCGCAAGCCCTGCAGATAGTTGCCCGTATAAAGCTGCAGCCCGCGTTGGTCGGTCGACACGGCGAGCTCGCGCCCGCTCTCCGGATCGTAGATCGACGCAACCGTTCGCACGCCGCCCCCCGGTTCGCGCAACACGTAGCAGTGATCGAACCCGCGCCCGCGCGCGAGCTGCGCATGCGGCCAGTCGAGGCGCGCGCCGATCGGCGCGCTCTGGCGGAAATCGAACGCGCTGCCCGTCACGTCGGCCGTGCCGGTCGGGATCAGCGCGTCGTCCACTTCGACGAACGCATCGGCGTCGATTTGCAGCAGATGTCCGCGCACGTCGCCGCCCGCGCGTCCGCTCAGGTTGAAGTAGCTGTGATTCGTCAGGTTCAACGGCGTCGGCGCATCGGTCACGCCCGTGTAGTCGATCGTCAGCGTGCCGTCGTCGTCGAGCGTGTAACGGACCTGCACGCGCACGTTGCCGGGAAACCCCGCATCGCCTTCCGGCGACTCGAGCCGCAGCGTCAGCCCGCCGCGGTCGTCGATCACGTCCCAGCGCGCACGGTGAAAGCCGCTCGCGCCGCCATGCAGCAGGTTGCCGTTCTCGTTGCGGTCGAGCGGATAGTCGATGCCGTCGAGCGTGAAGCGCCCGGCGGCGATCCGGTTGGCCCAGCGGCCGATCGTCGCGCCGAGGTACGCGCCCGCGTCGAGATACTCGGCCGGCGTGTCGTGCGCGAGCACGATGTCGGCGAAGCGCCCGGTGCGATCCGGCGCGAGCCACGACACGACGGTCGCGCCGAGATCGCTGACGACGACGCGCACGCCGTGCGCATTGCGCAGCGTATAGCGCCGCACGGGGTCGCCGCCGGGCAGCGTGCCCCACGGCTCGGACGGAATGCGGCCGACGTCGGTCGCCGGGTGAGAAGTGTCGGTATCGATACGCATGAGTGGTTCGCTGGTGGCGGTGAATTCAGTGGGCGGCCGCCGCGCGCTCCTGGTATTCGCGCGGCGTGCAGCCGAGTTCGCGGCGGAACACCGCATACATGTATTGCAACGACGTGAAGCCGCAGCGGATCGCGACTTCCGCGCTCGGCGCATCGCGCGCCGCGAGCAGCGCCTGCGCGGCCTCGAGCTTGTGACGCAGGATCTCCTGATGCACGGTGCGCTGCAGCTCGCGCCGGAAATGCTCTTCGAGCAGCGAGCGTGACACGCCGACATAGTCGGCGACCTGCTCGGTCTTGATCCCCTGGCACGCGTACTGGCGGATGAAGTGCCGCGCGCGCATCACGTGCGGGCTCGCGAGCGGCTGATGGCGCGTCGATTCGAGCACGTTGATGCCGACCGGCGGCACGAGGATGCGCTGCCCGGGAAACCGCGCGCCGCGCAGCATCCGGTGCAGCAGGTGCGCCGCGGTGCGGCCCATTTCCTCGGTGCCCTGGATCACCGACGACAGCGGAATGCGCGTCAGCGTGCGCGTGAGCGGATCGTTGTCGATGCCGATGATCGCGACCTGCTCGGGCACCGCGATGCCGGCGATCAGGCACGCCTGCAGCAGATGCCGCGCGCGCGCATCGGTCACCGCGATGATGCCGACCGGCTTCGGCAGCTCGCGCAGCCAGCCGATCAGCTGCTCGATCGCGTGATCCCAGCCCGATGCGCTCGTCGACACGCCGCGGTAGATCGGCGCATCGAGGCCGTCTGCGCGCGCGAGGCGGTCGAACGCGAGTTCGCGCTGCTGCGCCCAGCGGTTCTCCTGCGCGGCCGGCAGGCTGTACATCGCGAAGTGCGCGAGCCCCGCGCCGATCAGGTGCGTATAGGCGAGCGACACGAGCTTCGGATTGTCGGTCGCAATATATGGGACATCCTGCGGGTATTGCGCCGGGTCCTCGTACGACGAACCGAGCGCGACGACCGGCAGCGGCGAGCCGGCGAGCGCATCGGCCACGGCCGGATCGTCGAAATCCGCGATGATCCCGTCGCCGTCGAAGCGCTCGATGCCGGCCAGCCGGCAGCGAAAGTCGTCTTCGAGGAACAGGTCCCACACGACGCGCGTCGTGTGCAGATACTGGCCGATGCCGCTGATGATCTCGCGGTCGTAGACCTTGTTCGCGTTGAACAGCAGCGCGATGCGGTGCGGTGTCTGGGCGGAAGGGGCGCGGGTCATGTCGGTGTCGGGGCGGGCGCCGCCGGGGCGCCGCGCCGTTGTCTCCGGGGCGCGCCGCGGGCGGCGCGCGTTCGTCTGGTGTCCGGCGATTGTAGGACGGAACGCGCGCCGCGCGTGCGCGGCTGGCAAGAAACGTTAAGCGTGCTGCGCAATTTCGCAATTGCCGGCCGGCAGGCGCGCGGGCACGATCCAGCCAGATCGAATTCGGCTGCGCGCGCCACCCCGGCGCGCTGCGCTGCAACACGACCCCGGATGGAGACGCCATGTCGTATTTCGAACACATTCCCGCGATTCGCTACGAAGGTCCGCAGTCGGACAACCCGCTCGCCTATCACCACTACGACCCCGACAAGCGCGTGCTCGGCAAGACGCTCGCCGAGCATCTGCGCATCGCGGTGTGCTACTGGCACACGTTCGTCTGGCCGGGCCACGACATGTTCGGGCAGGGCACCTTCGTGCGGCCCTGGCAGCAGCCGGGCGACCCGCTCGAGCGCGCGCAGATGAAGGCCGACGCCGCGTTCGAATTCTTCTCGAAGCTCGGCACGCCGTTCTACACGTTCCACGACACCGACGTCGCGCCGGAAGGCGACAACCTGCGCGAGTACGCTGCGAATTTCGCGCGGATGGTCGACTATCTCGGCGAGCGCCAGCAGGCGAGCGGCGTGCGGCTGCTGTGGGGCACGGCGAACCTGTTCTCGCATCCGCGCTTCGCGGCCGGCGCGGCGACCAACCCGAACCCCGACGTGTTCGCATGGGCCGCGACGCAGGTGCGCCACGCGCTCGACGCGACGCACCGGCTCGGCGGCGAGAACTACGTGCTGTGGGGCGGCCGCGAAGGCTACGAGACGCTGCTCAATACCGATCTGAAGCGCGAGCGCGACCAGTTCGCGCGGTTCCTGTCGATGGTGGTCGAGCACAAGCACCGGATCGGCTTTAACGGCGCGCTGCTCATCGAGCCGAAGCCGCAGGAGCCGACCAAGCACCAGTACGACTACGACGTCGCCACGGTGCACGGCTTCCTCGTGCAGTACGGCCTGCAGGACGAGATCCGCGTGAACATCGAGGCGAACCATGCGACGCTCGCCGGCCATTCGTTCCATCACGAGATCGCGAATGCGTTCGCGCTCGGCGTGTTCGGCAGCGTCGACGCGAACCGCGGCGATCCGCAGAACGGTTGGGACACCGACCAGTTCCCGAACAGCGTCGAGGAGCTGACGCTCGCGTTCTACGAGATCCTGCGGCACGGCGGCTTCACGACCGGCGGGATGAACTTCGACGCGAAGGTGCGGCGCCAGAGCGTCGCGGCGGAAGACCTGTTCTACGGCCACGTCGGCGCGATCGACGTGCTCGCGCTCGCGCTCGAACGCGCGGCGGTGCTGGTCGAGAACGACCGGCTCGACGCGCTGCGCCGGCAGCGCTACGCGCAGTGGGACGACGCGTTCGGCCGCAAGATCCTGTCGGGCGGCTACACGCTGCAGTCGCTCGCCGACGACGCGCTCGCGCGCGGCGTGAACCCGCAGCACGTGAGCGGCGCGCAGGAGCGGCTGGAGAACATCGTGAACCAGGCGATCTACGCGCTGCGCTGACGCCATGTACATCGGACTCGATCTCGGCACGTCGGGCGTGAAGGCGGTGCTGCTCGACCGCGACGGCGCGGTGCGCGCCTCCGCCAGCCACGCGCTGACGGTGAGCCGGCCGCATCCGCGCTGGTCCGAACAGGCGCCGGGCGACTGGTGGGACGCCGCATGCGGCGCGCTCGCGGCGCTCGTCGCCCACGCGCGCGCGGCCGGCATCGACGCGCGCGACATCGTCGCGCTCGGGCTGACCGGCCAGATGCACGGCGCGACGCTGCTCGACGCGCACGGCGACGTGCTGCGCCCCGCGATCCTCTGGAACGACGGCCGCGCCGACGCGGAATGCGCGGAGCTCGAACGCGCCGCACCGACGCTGCGCGCGGTGGCCGGCAACATCGCGATGCCGGGCTTCACCGCGCCCAAGCTGCTGTGGGTGCGCCGTCACGAGCCGGACGTGTTCGCGCGCATCGCCCACGTGCTGCTGCCGAAGGATTATCTGCGCTACCGGCTGACGGGCGCGTTCGCGACCGATGCGTCGGATGCGGCCGGCACGCTGTGGCTCGACGTCGCGAAGCGCGACTACGACGATACGCTGCTCGCCGCGTGCGGACTGTCGCGCGCCCAGATGCCGACGGTGTTCGAAGGCAATCGCGTGACCGGCACGCTGCTGCCGGCGGTGGCCCGCGCGCTCGGCCTGCGCGAGATCCCGGTGGTGGCGGGCGGCGGCGACAACGCGGCCGGCGCGGTCGGCGTCGGCATCGTGCGGCCCGGCGATGCGCTGCTGTCGCTCGGCACGTCGGGCGTGTACTTCGCGGTGTCGGACGGCTTTCGCGCGAACCCGGAATCGGCCGTGCACAGCTTCTGTCACGCGTTGCCCGACACGTGGCATCTGATGTCGGTGATGCTGAACGCGGCCGGCTGCATCGACTTCACCGCGCAACTGACCGGCTACGAAGGCGTGGCGGCGCTGCTCGCCGACGCGGAAGCGAACGCGCGCGACGCGCGCCCGTGGTTCCTGCCGTATCTGAGCGGCGAACGCACGCCGCACAACGACGTGAACGCGAAGGGCGTGTTCTATGGGCTCACGCCCGACACGCGGCGCGCCGATCTGGCCAATGCGACGCTCGAAGGCGTCGGCTTCGCGCTGCTCGACGGCATCGACGCGCTGCATGCGGCAGGTCTCGCGCCCGAGCACATCACGGTGATCGGCGGCGGCTCGCGCAGCGCGTACTGGACCCAGATGCTCGCCGACCTGAGCGGCCGCGCGCTGACGCTGCGCGAGGGCGGCGAAGTCGGCCCGGCGCTGGGCGCCGCGCGCCTCGCGCAGCTTGCGTGCGAGCCCGCCGCGTCGCTCGACGACGTGTGCCCGCAGCCGCCGGTGGTCGCGGTGCGCGAGCCGGATCGCGAGCGGCACGCGTGGTATCGCGACGTGCGGCGGCCGACGTTTCGCGCGCTGTACCGCGCGCTCGAACCGGTGTTCGCGACGGGCGCATGACGCGCCCGGCGACGACTCGATGCGGGCCGCCCGTTCCGACGGCCGCCCGGCGTTCGTAAGGTGGTTCCATAACAAGGAGTGGAGACATGCAATCCGTGACGCGTCGTACCGTATTGAGTTCGCTTGCCGGCGCCGCTGCGCTGGCGATCCTCGCACTGGGCGCACCGCTCGCGCATGCGAGCAAGGACAAGCCCGAGATCGGCTTCTGCATCGACGATCTGCGCGTCGAGCGCTGGTCGCGCGACCGCGACTATTTCGTTGCGGCGGCAACCAAGCTCGGCGCGAAGGTGTCGGTGCAGTCGGCCGATGCGAGCGAGGAGCGGCAGATTTCGCAGATCGAGAACCTGATTTCGCGCGGCGTCGACGTGATCGTGATCGTGCCGTTCAACTCGAAGACGCTCGGCAACGTCGTCGCCGAAGCGAGGAAGGCCGGCATCAAGGTCGTGTCGTACGACCGGCTGATCCTCGATGCGGACGTCGACGCCTACATCTCGTTCGACAACGAGAAGGTCGGCGAACTGCAGGCGCAGGGCGTGTTCGACGCGAAGCCGAAGGGCAACTACTTCCTGCTCGGCGGCGCGCCGACCGACAACAACGCGAAGATGCTGCGCGAAGGGCAGCTCAAGGTGCTGAAGCCGGCGATCGATCGCGGCGACATCAAGGTGGTCGGCCAGCAATGGGTGCCCGAGTGGAGCGCCTCGACCGCGCTGCGCATCGTCGAGGACGCGCTGACCGCCAACAACAACAAGATCGATGCGATCGTCGCGTCCAACGACGGCACCGCCGGCGGCGCGATCCAGGCGCTCGCCGCCCAGCATCTGGCCGGCAAGGTGCCGGTGTCCGGGCAGGACGCGGATCTCGCCGCGGTCAAGCGCGTGATCGGCGGCACGCAGACGATGACCGTCTACAAGCCGCTGAAGCTGATCGCGAGCGAAGCCGCGAAGCTCGCGGTCGATCTCGCGAAGGGCACGAAGCCCGCGTTCAACGCGCAGTACGACAACGGCAGGAAGAAGGTCGATACGGTGCTGCTGCAGCCGACGCTGCTCACCAAGCGCAACGTCGACATCGTCGTGAAGGACGGCTTCTACACCCAGGCGCAGCTGGCGAGCCAGTAACGGCGCGCGCGGCGCGCTGCACGCGGCCGGCCCTGTGCGCGGCCGCGTGCCGATTGCGAGGCAATGAACGTATGACCGAACCCTTGCTGACGATGCGCGGCATCGTCAAGGCATTCGACGGCGTGAAGGCGCTCGACGGCATCGACCTGACCGTGCGCCCCGGCGAATGCGTCGGCCTGTGCGGCGAGAACGGCGCCGGCAAGTCGACGTTGATGAAGGTGCTGTCGGGCGTGTATCCGCACGGCACGTGGGACGGCGAGATCCGCTGGGAAGGCGCGCCGCTCGTCGCGTCCGGCGTGCGCGACACGGAACGCGCGGGCATCGTGATCATTCACCAGGAGCTGATGCTCGTGCCCGAGCTGTCGGTCGCGGAGAACATCTTCCTCGGCAACGAGATCACGCTGCCGGGCGGCCGCATGCACTACGCGGAGATGGTGCGCCGCTCGGAGGCGCTGCTGCGCGAGCTGCGCATCGACGCGATCAACGTCGCGCAGCCGGTGATGAACTACGGCGGCGGCCACCAGCAGCTGATCGAGATCGCGAAGGCGCTCAACAAGCGCGCGAAGCTGCTGATCCTCGACGAGCCGTCGTCGTCGCTGAGCGCCGCGGAAACGCGCATCCTGCTCGACATCGTGCGCGACCTGAAGCGCCGCGGCGTCGCGTGCGTGTACATCTCGCACAAGCTCGACGAGATCGACGCGGTGTGCGACACCGTGACCGTGATCCGCGACGGCCGCCACGTCGCGACCGAGCCGATGCGCGCGCTGAGCACCGAGCGGATCATCTCGATGATGGTCGGGCGCGACATCGGCAACCTGTATCCGCGCGAGCCGCACGAGATCGGCGAGGTCGTGCTCGAAGCGCGCAACGTGACCTGTCACGACGTCGCCAACCCGCGCCGCAAGCGTGTCGACGACGTGTCGTTCAGCGTGCGGCGCGGCGAGATCCTCGGCGTGGCCGGGCTGGTCGGCGCGGGCCGCACGGAGCTGATGCAGGCGATCTTCGGCGCGTATCCGGGGGCGAGCACGGCGACCGTGCGAATGAACGGCCGGCCGCTCGCGATCCGCTCGCCGGCCGATGCGATCCGCGCCGGCATCGCGATGGTGCCCGAGGATCGCAAGCGTCACGGGATCGTGCCGCAGCTCGGCGTCGGCCACAACATCACGCTGTCGGTGCTGCGCCGGTTCGCCACGCGCGGCCGGATCGATGCGGCCGCCGAGCTCGACGCGATCCGCACCGAGATGCAGCGGCTGTCGGTGCGCGCCGCGCATCCGTTCCTGCCGATCGCGAGCCTGTCGGGCGGCAACCAGCAGAAGGCGGTGCTCGCGCGGATGCTGCTCGCCGACCCGCAGGTGCTGATCCTCGACGAGCCGACCCGCGGCGTCGACGTGGGCGCGAAGGCCGAGATCTACCGGCTGATCTTCGCGCTCGCGCGGCGCGGCGTCGCGCTGATCGTCGTGTCGTCGGAGCTGCCGGAAGTGCTCGGGCTCGCCGATCGCGTGCTGGTGATCGGCGAAGGCGAGCTGCGCGGCGATTTCGCGAACGACGGTCTCACGCAGGAACAGATTCTCGGCGCCGCGCTGAAGCCCGCGCGGCGTCCGGCCGAACCCATTGCAGCGAGTGCGACATGAACACCGAACTTTCCTCCTCTTCCGCCGTGCCGCCGGACGCCGACGCGCGTCGCCTGCGCGGCCATCCGCTGCGGCAGATCTTCGTGCGCTACAAGGTGCTCGCGCTGCTGTTCGCGGTCGTCGCGATCTGGGCGTTCTTCTCGGTGCTGACCGACGGCGCGTTCGTCACGCCGCGCAACGTGTCGAACCTGCTGCGGCAGATGTCGATCACCGGCATGCTCGCGTGCGGGATGGTGTTCGTCATCATCGCCGGCGAGATCGACCTGTCGGTCGGCTCGCTGCTCGGGCTGCTCGGCGGCGTCGCGGCGATCCTCGACGTCAACCGCCACTGGCCGGTGGCCGCGACGGTGCCGGCGGTGCTCGCGCTCGGCGTGCTGGTCGGGCTGTTCAACGGCTGGTGGTCGACCTACCGGCGCGTGCCGTCGTTCATCGTCGGGCTCGGCGGGATGCTCGCGTTCCGCGGCATCCTGCTCGGCGTGACGGGCGGCTCGACGATCGCGCCGGTGTCCGACGGCTTCGTGTTCCTCGGCCAGGGCTATCTGCCGCGCGCGGTGGGCGACGGCCTCGCGGTGCTGCTGTTCGCGCTCGTCGCGCTGCTGGTCGTGCGGCAGCGCGGCACGCGCCGGCGCTACCGGCTCGCGGTCGTGCCGCCGTGGCAGGACGTCGCGAAGGTCGTCGGCGCCGGCGCCGTGCTGTTCGCGTTCGTCGCGACGCTCGATCGCTACGGCGGCATTCCGGTGCCGGTGCTGCTGCTGCTCGCGCTGCTCGGCGTGTTCTCGTGGATCGCGACGCAGACGGTGTTCGGCCGGCGCATCTATGCGGTCGGCTCGAACCTGGAGGCCACGCGCCTGTCCGGCGTCGACACCGATCGCGTGAAGCTCGCGATCTTCGCGCTGATGGGGCTGATGTGCGCGTTTGCCGGCATCGTCAACACCGCGCGGCTCGCGGCCGGCTCGCCGTCGGCCGGCACGATGGGCGAGCTCGACGCGATCGCCGCGTGCTTCATCGGCGGCACGTCGATGCGCGGCGGGTCGGGCACCGTGTACGGCGCGCTGATCGGCGCGCTCGTGATGGCGAGCCTCGACAACGGGATGTCGATGCTCGACGTCGACGCGTACTGGCAGATGATCGTGAAGGGCGCGGTGCTGGTGCTGGCCGTGTGGATCGACGTGGTGTCGCGCTCGAACCGGCGCTGACGGCGCGGGCGCGTCGGCGGGGGCCCGACGCGCCAGCCCGGCCCGGCCCGCGCCTGGGTGGTCGGCAGGCTTTACGCTATCCTGTCGCGATCGACTTTTCGCCGGAACCCCGCCGGACCCCATGAAGCGCCCGTCGTTTTCCAACCAGCTCGTGATGTTGTGGTCACTCGTTGCCGTGCTGTGCGCGACGCTCGTCGCGCTCGTGTGGATCGTCACGCGTTCCGCCGCGAGCGAGCAGATCGCCGATGCGCGCACCCAGGCCGCGGCGGCGTGTGCAGCGGTCGCGTCGCGCTACGCGGGCGCGGGCTCGCCGCCCGGCGCGCAACCGGACGCCGACCGGATGCACGCCGTCCTCGACATCGTGCTCGCCCGCACGCCGGACGTCGAAGGCGGCTTCTGGACGCGCAGCGGCGCCGACGCCGACGGCCGCTTCGTCGCGTATGCGTTTCCGACCTATCAGGGCAGCGGCATCAAGCGCGACGTGCCGGAGGCCGAAACGCCGCTGATCGTGCGGACGCTGCGCGCGAGCGCGGCGATCGGCATCGCGTCGACCAGCGTGGTCGAAGGCGCGCAGGACGCGGTCGTCGCGGCCGCCTGCCCGGTGCCCGGCATGCCGGGGCTGTTCGCGTGGATGCTGACCCGCGCGCATCCGCCGCTCGGCCGGCATGGCGAGTTGCTCGCGACGGCGCTGGCGGCGGTGCTCGCGGTGCTGCTCGCGATCGCGGCGGCGCTCGCGTTCGCGCTGCGCGGCTGGAACCGCAAGCTCGGCCGCATCGAGGCGGCGCTGTCGACCGAGGGCCGCGACGCGCAGCTGCCGCGCGTCGGCGAGCCCGATCTCGACCGCATCATCGACGCGTTCAACGCGCGCACGCGGCGGGCCGAACGCCTGCAGCAGCAGGCCGGCGAACTCGGCGCGCGGCTCGTGCAGGCCGAGCGCTTCGCGATGCTCGGCAAGCTGGCCGCGCAGCTCGCGCACGAAATCCGCAATCCGATGGGCGCGATGCGGCTGAAGGCGGAGAATGCGCTCGCCGGCGACGTGAGCCGGCAGCAGGAGGCGCTGCGCATCATCCTCGCGCAGATCGCCCGCATCGACGCGCAACTGTCGGGCCTGCTCGCGCTGACCCAGCCGGTGAGCCCGCACGCGACGCGCGTCGATCTCGACACGTGGCTGCCGCAGGTGGTCGATGCGCATCGCGAGCTCGCGCAGCGGCAATCCATCGCCGTGACGTGCACGCCTGACGGGCGGGGCGAGCGCTTCGCGGCGCCCGCCGACGGCCCGGCGTTCGACGCCGAGCAGATGCGCCGTGCGCTCGACAACCTGCTGCTCAACGCGCTGCGCCACGCGGGCGACGGCGGCGCGGTGGCGGTCGCGGCCGCGCGCTCGACGGCCGACGGGCGCGCGATGCTCCGCTTCACGGTGTCCGATACGGGGCCAGGCGTTCCCGACGCGCAGCGCGAGCGGATCTTCGAGCCGTTCGTGACGGGCCGGGCGGACGGCACCGGCCTCGGCCTCGCGGTCGTGCGCGAAGTGGCCGCCGCGCACGGCGGCCGCGCGTGGGTCGACACGACGCCGCGCGGCGCTTCCTTCGTGATCGAGATCCCATGGCAAGCATCCTGATCGTCGACGACGACGCCGCGTTCCGCGACGGCCTCGCGGAAACCCTCGGCGATCTCGGTCATCGGGTCGTCGAGGCCACATCCGCGCGCGCGGCGCTCGCGACGCTGCGCGACGGCGCGCGCGTCGATTGCGTGTTCCTCGACTTCCGGCTGCCGGACCTCGACGGCCTCGCGGTGCTCGCGCAATTGCGCGACGACCCGGCGCTCGCCGCGATTCCGGTCGTGATGCTGACCGCCCATGCGACCAGCGACAACACGATCGACGCGATGCGGCTCGGCGCGTTCGATCATCTGACGAAGCCGGTCGGGCGGGACGACATCGCGCGCCTGCTCGAACGCATCGTGTCGGCGCATGCGCCGCTGCCGGCCGGCGACGCCGAACCGGCCCGGTTCGCGGGCGAGAGCGCGTCGGACCGGCCGCGATTGCTCGGCGCGAGCGCCGCGATGCGCGACGTGCAGAAGCAGCTCGGTCGCGCCGCGACCAGCGACGCGACGGTGCTGATCACCGGCGAAACCGGCACCGGCAAGGAAGTGGCCGCGCGCGTGCTGCACGCGGCATCGGCGCGGCATGCCGGGCCGTTCGTCGCGGTGAACTGCGCGGCCGTGCCGGCCGAGCTGCTCGAAAGCGAACTGTTCGGCCATCGCCGCGGCGCGTTCACCGGCGCGCATGCGGATCGCGCGGGGCGGCTCGTCGAGGCCGACGGCGGCACGTTGTTCCTCGACGAAATCGGCGACATGCCGGCCGCGATGCAGGCGAAGCTGCTGCGCGCGCTGCACGAGCGTCAGGTGACGCCGCTCGGCGCCAACCGGCCGACGACGATCGACCTGCGCGTGGTGGCCGCGACGCACCGCGACCTCGCGGCCGCGGTGGCGAACGGCACGTTCCGCGAAGACCTGTTCTACCGGCTGAACGTGATCCCGCTGCATCTGCCGCCGCTCGCCGAGCGGGTCGCCGACATCCTGCCGCTCGCCGCGCATTTTCTCGAGCGCGCGGCCGGCGCGCGTGCGCTGCATTTGACCAACGATGCGCAGCGCGCGCTGCTCGCGCACCGCTGGCCCGGCAACGTGCGCGAACTGCGCAACGTGATGGAGCGCGCGGCTGCGCTCGCGCCCGGGCCCGCGATCGGCGCGGCCGATCTCGCGCTCGGCGCTGCGCCGGCGTCGGCGGCGCCCGCGGACGACGCGCTGCCCGCGTACCTGTTCGATCTGCCGCTGCCCGATGCGCTCGCGACGGTCGAGCGCGCCGCGATCCTGCGCGCATTGGCGCTCGCGAACGGCAATCGCGCGCAGGCGGCGCGGCAGCTCGGCATCGGCCGCCAGTCGCTGTACGCGCGGATGGCGAGCCTCGGCATCGAGCGCGACGACTGAACGGCGCAGCGGGTGTCGGGTTTCCCGACACCGGCCGGCTGCTGCTGTCCGTCTTTCCGACACCTGGGGCGTGACCGCGGCGATCGCCGCACGGCCGCGCGGGCCTGTGCGCACTGGCACGGCGTTTGCAAAGAGAGGCGGACCGCAACCTGTCGTCGCGGTTCGTCACGCCGTCGTCGCCGCGCGTTCGACGCTGCGCGCCGCCCGGCCGCCGCAGCGTGTGCCGCGGCCCTCGGTGCGACGCCTGCGGCGACACCCCGATGAGGACCCCACGATGCACTGGATCGATCCGGCGTGCCTGCCCGAAACGCGCGGCCGCGTCACGCAGTTCCTGCTCAACCCGCATGGCGAAGTCGACGGGCTGATCCTCGACGGCCAACTGCAGGTTCATGTGCCGCCGCATCTCGGCCGCGCGCTGGTACGGCACGTCGCGTGCGGTGATCGCATCCGCGTGCGCGGCGTCAAGCCGCGCGGCGCCGACATGGTGTCGGCCGTGCAGCTGACCGCTCGCGACGGCGCCGAGCTGGTCGATACCGGCCCCGGCCCCGAACCGCACGCGCGGCCGCATCCCGCCCGCGAGCCGATCGACGTGTGCGGCCAGATCGCGTTCGCGCTGCATGGCCCGCGCGGCGAGTGCAACGGCGCGCTGCTGACGAGCGGCGCGGCGCTGCGCATGCCGCCGCACGCGGCCGCCGAACTCGCCGACTACCTGCGTCCCGGCACGCACGTGCAGGTGTGGGGCGATGCGGTCGTCACGCCGCACGGCACGACGATCGACGTCGTCGAGATCGCCGAGCTCGTCGATGCGCCGGCCGACTGAACGCGCGGCGACCATGCGACCGGCGCGCGCGCTCGAGGCGCTCAACTTCTTCATCGCCGACGTGCAGGCCGGGATCGGCCCGTTCGCCGGCGTGATCCTGCTGTCGCGCGGGTGGAGTGCCGACGCGATCGGCTCCGTGATGACGCTCGCCGGGCTCGCGGCGATGGCCGCGACGCCGGCCGCCGGCGCGCTCGTCGACGCGCTGCGCGCGAAGCGGCTGCTGATCGTCTGTGCGACGGCCGCGACCGCGCTCGCGTCGATGACGCTGCGTTTCGCCGACGGCTACGCGGCCGTCGCCGCATCGCAGGTCGTGGCCGCCGTGTGCGGCGCGGCGCTCGCGCCGGCCATCGCCGGCATGACGCTCGGCATCGCGCGCAGACAGGGCTTCGACCGCCAGTTCGGCCGCAACCAGATGGCGAATCACGCCGGCAACGTGGTCGGCGCCGCACTCGCCGGCTGGCTCGGCTGGCACGCGGGATTCGATGCCGTGTTCGCGCTCGTCGCCGCGTTCGCGGTGCTCGCGATCGCGAGCGCGTGCGCGATTCCGGCGCGGGCGATCGACCATGCGTGCGCGCGCGGCCTCGCGATGCCGGACGACGCAGCCGGCCGCGCGCGCGGCGAGCCGGCGTCGGATCGTGGCCGCTCGGGCGGCGGCGCGGCGCCGCCTGCGCGCGCGTGGCGCTCGGTGGCCGCGAACCGGCCGCTGGTGCTGCTCGGCGCGTCGCTCGCGCTGTTCCATCTCGGCAACGCGGCAATGCTGCCGCTGTACGGGATGGGCGTCGTCGCCGCGCACCGCAGCGATCCGAGTGTGTTTACCGCGCAGACCATCGTGATCGCGCAATGCGTGATGATCGCGGCGGCGTGGTGCGCGCCGCGGCTGAGTCGTGCGCACGGATACTGGTGCGTGCTGCTGCTGTCCTATCTGGCGCTGCCGCTGCGCGGCGTGCTCGCGGCCGCGCTGATGAGCGAGGCCGGCGTGTGGCCGGTGCAGATCCTCGACGGGATCGGCGCCGGCCTGCAAAGCGTCGTCGTGCCGGCGCTCGTCGTGCGCCTGCTCGACGGCACGGGCCACGTGAACGCCGGGCAGGGCGCGGTCGCGACCGTGCAGGGCATCGGCGCGGCGCTCAGCCCGGCGCTCGGCGGCGTACTCGCGCAGCATTACGGTTATCCGGTCGCGTTCGTCGTGCTGGGCGCGGTGTCGACCGGTTCGCTCGCGCTGTGGCTCGGCTACGCGCGCTCGCTGCGCGCGGCGTGCGGCAAGCCGCCGGGCGGCGCGGACGGCCGTGATCCTGCCGACCTGACGGTCGCATCGCGATGAAGTGCGCGTCGATGCATTGCAGCCGCCCGGTATGCCGATGAATTCCGCTCCGTTCGCGTGGTCGATCGCCGCGCTCGCGACCGCCGGCGTGATCGTGCGGCCGTTCGGCTGGCCCGAGGCGATCTGGGCCGTGGCCGGCGCGGTGCTGCTGGTCGCTCTCGGCCTGTTGCCCGCCGACGCGGCGCTCGCGGCCGTGGCGAAAGGCGGCGACGTGTACCTGTTCCTGACCGGGATGATGCTGCTGTCCGAAGTCGCGCGGCGCGAGGGGTTGTTCGACTGGGTCGCGGCCCACGTCGTGAACGGCGCGCGTGGTTCGCCGCGGCGGCTGTTCGCGCTCGTCTATCTGGTCGGGACCGTCACGACCGTGTTCCTGTCGAACGACGCGACCGCCGTCGTGCTGACGCCGGCCGTGTTCGCGGCCGCGCGCCGCGCGAAGACGGACCCGCTGCCGCTGCTGTACGTCTGCGCGTTCGTCGCGAACGCGGCGAGCTTCGTGCTGCCGATCTCGAACCCCGCGAATCTCGTGCTGTACGGTGCGCACATGCCCGCGCTCGGCACCTGGCTCGCACGCTTCGCGCTGCCGTCCGTCGCGTCGATCGCGTGTACCTACGCGATGCTGCGCGCGACGCAGCGTCACGCGTTGCGCGGCCATTGCGCGTGCGATCTGCCGGTGCCCTCGTTGAGCGCGGGCGCGCGCATCGCGCTGGCCGGCATCGCGGCGACGGCCGCCGCCTTGATGATCGTGTCGCTGCTCGACCGGCCGCTCGGGTTGCCGACCGCGCTGGCCGGCGCGCTGACCGCGGCCTGTGTGCTGGCGCGCGATCGCGCGGCTTGCGGGCCGACGCTGCGCGCGATTTCGTGGAGCGTGCTGCCGCTCGTGGCCGGACTGTTCGTGCTGGTCGAGGCGCTCGAGCGGACCGGCGCGGTGGATGCGCTGGCGGCGTTGCTGCGCACGCTGACGGCCGGCGGTGCGGCGCATGCGGCGGCCGCGTCGGGCGTCGCCATCGCGCTGGCGTCGAACCTCGTCAACAACCTGCCTGCGGGGCTCGTCGCCGGCGCGATCGTGGGCGTCGCGCACAGCCCGCAGCCGGTGGTCGATGCGCTGCTGATCGGCGTCGATCTCGGGCCGAACCTGTCCGTCACCGGCTCGCTCGCGACGATCCTGTGGCTCGCGGCGATCCGGCGCGACGGGCTGCAGGTGAGCGCGGGGAAGTTTCTGGCGATCGGCGCGTGTGTGATGCTGCCGGCGCTCGTGGCGGCGCTGGCGGTGCGGCTTGTGTAGAGGTGGGGGG
>NZ_PQMX01000097.1:0-18556 GCF_004368385.1 Burkholderia sp. B10
GTGCTGTCACGGTTCCGGGGCGATCGGGCGGGATTTTGGGCGGCGTTCGGACGTGCTTGAGACCATCACCCGACCGCCTGCGCCCACGCGCGGACCGGCACCGCTCCGCCGGAGGCTCGCCGGCAAGTCCATCGATCGGGTAACATCGTCGCACGTCGCACCAAACGTGGGCATCCGCCCGCCGCCGGCCCGCGCCGCCTCTTCCCATTCAGCCACATTGCCCGCCGTGCGAAATCGCCAACTCGTTCGCCAACAACGCGCCGTCTGCCCGTCTCGTTCGCTGCCCGTCCTGCGTCACGCCGGCGAGGTCCGCCGATGAGCGCGCTCGCCGCATCGCCGACGCGCGGCGCGCTGGACGCACGCGCGGTCGGCGTGATGCTGCTGCTGTGCGCGATCTGGGGCTTCCAGCAAGTCGCCATCAAGAGCACCAACGCCGCGATTGCGCCGATGTTCCAGGCCGGGCTGCGCTCGGTGATCGCCGCGCTGCTGCTATGGGGCTGGGCACGCTCGCGCGGCACGCCGTTGTTCCGCGCGGACGGCACGCTCGGGCCCGGCATCGCGGCCGGCGCGCTATTCGCCGGCGAGTTCGTTTGTGTGTTCTTCGGGCTGACGCTGACGAGCGCGTCGCACATGGCGATCTTCCTGTACACCGCGCCGTGCTTCACGGCCCTCGGCCTGCATCTGTTCGCGCCCGGCGAGCGGCTGCAGCGGATACAGTGGGCCGGCGTCGGCCTCGCGTTCGCCGGCATCGCGCTCGCGTTCGCGGACGGCTTCCTGAAACCGCGCGCGCCAGGCACGTCGGTGCTCGCGGGGCTGGCCGGCGATGCACTCGGCATTCTCGGCGGCGCGATGTGGGCCGCGACGACGGTCGTCGTGCGCTCGACGTCGCTCGCCCGCGTCAGCGCCAGCAAGACGCTGTTCTACCAGCTCGCGGTGTCGGCTGCCGTGCTGCTCGCGCTCGCCGCGCTGCTCGGCCAGATCTCGTTCGCGCGCGTCACACCGCTCGCGCTCGCGAGCCTCGCGTATCAGTCGGTGATCGTCGCGTTCGTCAGCTATCTGTCGTGGTTCTGGCTGCTGACCCGCTACAGCGCGTCGCGGCTGTCGGTGTTCACGTTCCTGTCGCCGCTGTTCGGCGTCGCGTTCGGCGTGCTGCTGCTCGGCGAATCGGTCGGCTGGCGCTTCATGTCGGCCGCGGCGCTCGTGCTGACGGGCATCGCGCTGGTCAACGCACCGGCGCGTCGGCGCGCGTAGCGGGGCTTGGCGGCGAGCCGGAGGGGTCAAAGGCGCTGATCGCGCCGGTCGCGACGAAGGCGAAGGCGGAGGCGACGACCAAGACCAAGACTGGGACCACGACTGGGACTGGGACTGGAACGGTAGCTCAGCCGCATGCGTCATCGCATCCGCAGCCTCAACAGTAGCCGCGACCACACCCGCCACCCCATCTGCATCCGCAAACGCCGCAGCCAGCACGCCGCATCCGCCCCAAAAACAAAAAGGCCACCCTCAAAGGCAGCCTTCCGAACCCCGAACCCGCGCACGGTCGCCCGTGCGCTTGCGTCACTGCGCGACGTTGCGCGCGCGGGCAAGCGCCTGCGCGACGCCGACATATTCGGCCACGCTCACGTCCTCCGCGCGCCGCGCCAGATCGAAGCCGAGCGCGTCGAAATCGATCGTGTCGCGATACTCGCCGAGCGTGTTGCGCAGCATCTTGCGGCGCTGCGAGAACGCGGCCGTGACGAGTTCGCCGAGCAGCACCGGATCGACGTCCGGCAGTTCGTGCGGTGCGTACGGAATCATCCGCACGATCGCCGAATCGACCTTCGGCGGCGGCTGGAACGATTCCGGCGGCACATCGAGCATCTTGTCCATCACGTAGCGGTACTGCAGCATCACCGACAACCGCGAGAACGCCTTCGTGCCCGGCTCCGCGACCATCCGCTCGACCACTTCGTTCTGCAGCATGAAATGCTGGTCGATCACGACAGGCGCGAACGTCATCAGATGGAACAGCAGCGGGCTCGAAATGTTGTACGGCAGGTTGCCGACGATTCGCAGCGACGGCGCGTCGCCCGGCGCCGCGAGCGAGCCGAAGTCGAACGCGAGCGCATCGCCCGCGTGCAGTTCGAGCAGCGCGCCGAAGCGCTGCTGCAAGCGCCCGATCAGGTCGCGGTCGAGCTCGACTGCGTGCAGCGGCGACTCCGGCGTGGCGACGCGCGCGATCAGCGGCTCGGTCAGCGCGCCGAGGCCCGGGCCGATCTCGACCATCCGCTGGCCGCGCACGGGGCCGATCGTCGCGACGATCGAGTCGATCACGCCGTGATCGACGAGGAAGTTCTGCCCGAAGCGCTTGCGCGCGAAGTGGCCTTGGTGCTGTCTGCTGTTCGACATCGACTGAGAAAAACCAAAAATGCGACGAATGAGGTGGGACTGCGCGCGTCAGGATGCGCGGCGATGGCGCGCCATCGTGACGGCCGTGTCGAGCGCGGCGACCATGCTGCCAGGATCGGCGCGGCCGGTGCCGGCCAGATCCAGCGCGGTGCCGTGATCGACCGACGTGCGGATGATCGGCAGCCCGAGCGTGACGTTGATGCCCTCGCCGAAGGTCGCATACTTCAGCACGGGCAGGCCCTGATCGTGGAACATCGCCAGCACGCAATCGGCGCCGGCCAGATAGCGCGGCTGGAACAGCGTGTCGGCCGGATACGGGCCGCGCGCATCGATGCCGCGCTCGCTCGCGCGGGCCAGCGCCGGCGCGATCACGTCGATCTCCTCGCGGCCGAGATAGCCGTTCTCCCCGGCGTGCGGGTTCAGCCCCGTCACGAGGATGCGCGGCGCCGCGAGGCCGAAGTCGCGCCGCAGGTCGCGATCGATGATCGCGAGCGTGTCGACGAGCCCGTCGATCGTCAGCGCGGCCGACACGTCCTTCAGCGGCAGATGCGTGGTCGCGAGCGCGACGCGCAGCGGCCGCTCGCCGGTACCGGCCAGCATCATCACGACGCGCGGCGTGTGCGTGCGTTCGGCCAGGTATTCGGTATGGCCGGTGAACGGTACGCCGGCATCGTTGATGGTGCTCTTTTGCAGCGGGGCCGTGACGATCGCGTCGTAGCGGCCGGCCAGCGCGCCGTCGATCGCCGCATCGAGCAGCGCGAGCACGTAGCGGCCGTTGGCCGCGTCCAGCGTGCCCGCGTGCGCGGGCGCCGCGAGCGGATGATGTTGCACCGACACCGGGCCGCCCGCGAGCACCGCACGGTCGGCGCCGACGGCCGCCGCGCGTGCGTCGAGCAGCGCGGCGTCGCCGAGCACGGTGAACTGCGCGTCCGGCCAGCGCCGCGCGGCATCCTGCAACGCCTGCACGGTCAGCTCAGGGCCGACGCCCGCGGGCTCGCCAGTCGTGATCGCGATCTGCAACGCGGCTGCCGTCATCTGAAGCTCGCTCAGTTCGCCGGCCCGACGCCGTCGATCTTGTACTGCACGTACGACGAGTCGCGCAGCTCGCGCAGCCAGTCGGCATATGCCTGCTCGGCCTTGCGCTGGCCGATCGCCTGGCGGGCGATGTCCATCTGCTGCTGCACCGACCCTTCGGCCTCGCGCCGGTCGATCACCTGGATCAGGTGATAGCCGTACTCGGTGCGCACCGGCTGGCTGATCTGGCCGTCCTGCAGGTTGTTCATCGCGCGCTCGAATTCCGGCACGGTCTCGCCCGGGCTGATCCAGCCGAGATCGCCGCCCTGCGACGCCGACCCGTCCTGCGAGTAAGTGCGCGCGAACTTCGCGAAATCGCCGCCGGCCTCGACCTGCTTGCGGATGTCGAGCAGCTGCTGGCGCGCCTGGTTTTCCGACTTGCCTTCGCCGACGCGCAGCAGGATGTGGCGCACGTGCGTCTGCACGATCTTCGGCGCCGCGGCGCTCGCGCCCTGGCTCTGGCGGCGATCGACCAGCCGGATGATCTCGAAGCCGTCCGGCACGCGGATCAGCGTCGGATTGACCTGGCCGGGACGCAGCTTCGACGCGGCCGCGACGACGTCAGGCGGCAGCGTGCTCGGTGCCTTGAAGCCGAGGTCGCCGCCCTTCTTCGCGTCGTTCGCTTCCGAATTGTTGCGTGCGAGCTTCTCGAAATCGGCGCCCGACGTCGCTTGCTGCAGCAGCGCCTCGGCCTTCTTCTGCGCGGCTTCGATGTCGGCTTGCGGCGCGTTGGTGGGCGCCTTGATGAAGATGTGCTGGAAGCGCAGATCCTGCTGCTGCGACGCGTTCGGCCCGCGCTGGCTCGCGATGTAGTTCGCGACCTCGGCGTCCGACACGGTGATCTTGCCGTCGACCTCGCGCTCGCGCAGCTTCGACAGCATCAGCTCGGTGCGCGCATCGCTCGTGAAGACGCTCCACGGCACGCCTTGCGCCTCCAGGCGCGCGCGATACTGGTCGAGCGTCATGCCGTTCGCCTGTGCGAGGCGCTGCAGCGTGGACTGCACGGTGGCGTCGTCGATGCGGATGCCGTCGTCCTTCGCCTTCTGCACCTGGATGCGCTCGAGCACCATCTGGTTCAGCACCTGCGCACGCAACTGTTCGGCCGGCGGCACGGGCGCGTTCTGCTGCTGCAGCCGGCGCGCGATCAGGCCGACCCGCTGGTCGAGTTCGCGGCCCGTGATCACGTCGTTGTTGACGACCGCGACGACTTCGTCGGTCAGTTGCGCGCCTTGCGAACCGAGCGCCTGCGCCGCGGCCGGCGCAGCGGCGAGCAGCGCGGCGGACGCGGCGAGGCTGGACACGACTGCCGCGAAACGAAGGGTTTTCTTCATTGCCACTGATACTCCATTGAAAGCGTGCTGACCGGTGCGGACAAGCCGGCGTTACTCGTAGTTGCTGAAGCGGGACATCGGCGGCGGCGCAGACGGCAGCGGCTGGTAGCCCGGCACGCCGGCGCGGAAGGCGGCGACGAGCCCGTTGTCGATGCTCGACAGCCCCTTCAACGTGAGCTGCATCATGAAGCGCGTCGACGAGTTCTGCTGCCCCGACGTGTTCACGCCGTTCGCGTACCGCTGGATCCCGACGCCGAGCGCCCAGCAATCCGCGTCGTATTGTAAGCCGAGCAGACCGTCGACGACCCGATCGGCGGCCAGGTCGTAGTTGAAGCGGCCGACCGCATACAGGCGCCGCGTGAGCGGCCATTGCGCGGACACCAGGAACTGGTTGATCGGCTGGTTGTCGAGCGTCGTGTTCGAGCGCGTATAGCGGTAGCCGACGTTGATCACGCGGCGCTCGCCCGGGCTGAAGCCGAAACCGATGCTCGACTTCACGAGCTGGTTGTTGTTCTGGTTGTACTGGAACGCCGTCTCCGACATGAAGCCGGAGCCGAGCTTCAGCGCCGCGCCGACGATCAGGTCGGAATGGCGCGCCAGCACGCCGCTCTGGTTCGAGTTCAGCGCCACGCGCTGATTGGCGAAGTAGTACTGCTGCGCGACCACGAAGCGCGCGCGCTCGTCGCCGGTACGCGGATCGATGAAGCGCGAGGTCAGGCCGGCCGTGATCCGGTTCGCGTCCGCGATCCGGTCGTTGCCGACGAACGTGTTCGGCTGGTAGATCTCCGCGAGCCCGAAGTCCGACTCGGCGGTATCGAACAGCGGCGCGTTCGACTGGTCGCGATACGGCGTGTAGACGTAGTACAGGCGCGGCTCGAGCGTCTGGATGAAGTCCTGGCCGAACAGGTGGACCGAGCGGTCGAAGATCAGGCCCGAGTCGAAGCTCACGGTCGGGATCGACTCGGTGAAGTGCTTCGGGCTGTTCGGCGTGCTCGACGACAGATGGTTCAGGTCGTACGACGCGAGGTGGTACTGGACCTTCGGCACGACGAAGTAGCCGGGCCCGTACACGCCGTAGGCGATGTACGGATTGAAGACGATCCGGTCGCCTTCGGTCGAATCGGCGGTCGTGATGCGAAAGCGCGAATAGTCGGCTTCCGCGCCGAAGTCGAAGCCGCCGATGTTGTACTTCGTGTACTTCACGTTCAACTGCGGCTCGCGGCTGTACGGCGAGATCGACGGCGGCAGCGTCTGCCAGTGCTGGTAGCGCGCGAGCACCGACCACGGACCCTTGTTGTACGTGATGCCGGCTTCCTGCTGGTACAGCGTCTGCGTCCCGTTGATGAACTGGTTCATCGACCCAAGGTCTTCGGGATAGGTATTGTCCGAGACCTTGTTGTAGTAGACGTAGCCGGCGAAACCGCTGCCGAAGTTCTGCTGGTGCTGCCAGTAGATCGCGTAGCGGTTGCGATGCGCGAGGCGGTCGTCCGGCAGGTAGTTGGCCGTGAACGTGCCCGAGTACGACGGCGATAGATAGCGGAACGTCGCTTCCGTCTGCACGCCGCGCCGCGAGATGATGCGCGGCGTGATCGTCAGGTCGCGGTTCGGCGCGATGTTGAAGTAGTACGGCAGCGACAGCTCGAACCCGTTGTTCGAGTTCATCGAGAAGGTCGGCGGCAGCAGGCCGCTGCGCCGGTCGCCCGACAGCGGGAACGTGAGCCACGGGCTCGCGAAGATCGGCACGCCCTGGAAGAACAGCACGCCGTTGCGCGCGGTGCCTTCGTCGGCGCCGGTGTCGAAGTCGAAGCGGCTGCCCTTGATGTACCACGCGGGATCGGTCGCGCACTGGCACGCGGTGTAGGTGCCGTTCACGAACACCGAGCGCTCGCTGTCGAGCAGGTCGACGCGCTCCGCGCTGCCCGAGCCGCCCGTCACGTTGAAGTGGTACTTCGGCGCCGTCATGAAGCCCTGGTTCGCCTCGACCTTCAGATGCGCCTCGGGGCCAGCGAACGACGTGCCGCCGTTGATCACCCTCACCTGGCCGTACGCGTCGGCCATGTCGGTGTCCTGATCGTAGTGGATCGCGTCGGCCTTCACGACCGCGTCGCCGCGGCGCAGCTCGGCCGAGCCCTTCGCGGCCAGATCCTGCTCGGCCGTGCCGCTCGTGTGGTCGGCGATCACGAAGGCGGCCGGCTTCGCGCCGTCCTTCAGCGGGTGATCCTCGAGCTGCGGGGCGAGGCGCAGGTCCCACGGCGAGCCGAGCGGCTGCGGTTGCGCGGCCGCGCCCGACAACTGCGCGTACGACACGGCCGGCACGAGGCCGGGCACGGCCAGGAGCGCGAGCGCGAGCCGCCTTTTGCGCGGCGCCCCGTCACCGGGGAAGACATTCGGGAATAGCGGTTTGGGCGGCATCTATCGTTTGGCGAATCGCCCCTTGTCAACCGTCGCTGCACGGCACCGCCGCGCTCGGCGGGCCGCACCGTCGCACCGCGACTGCGGCTGAGCGCAAACCGGGAAGGCGAGCGGGCGGACGGCGCGACAGGCAACTGGCCGGTGCGGCGGAAGCTGACGCGGGGCGCGTCAAAAAAGTCGTGGGGTATTATATGGCAAGACGTTCCCCCCTCCGCCGAGTTTCATGACGCCCCCATCCGCCGCATCCCAGCCCGACGCCCGCCTCGACGCGCTCACCGCGTGGCTGCGCCCGCTCGCCGAGCGCCACGCGCTCGATCTGTCCACCCTCGCGCCCGCGTCTTCGGACGCCAGTTTCCGCCGCTATTTCCGCGTCGCGTCGGCAAACAGCCCGGGCGGCTCGCTGATCGCGGTCGACGCGCCGCCGCCCGAGAAGTGCCGTGAGTTCGTCCAGGTCGCGCAACTGCTCGCCGCGGCCGGCAACCACGTGCCCGAGGTACTGGCCCACGACTTCGACGCCGGCTTCATGCTCGTGACCGACCTCGGCCGCACGTCGTACATCTCGGTGCTCGATCCGGCGGACCCGGCTGCCGCACGCGGGCTGATGCGCGCCGCGCTCGACGCGCTGATCCGCTTCCAGCTGGCGTCGGCTCCCGACGTGCTGCCGCCGTTCGACGAGGCGTTCCTGCGCCGCGAAATGGAGCTGCTGCCCGAATGGCTGATCGGCCGGCACCTCGGCAAACCGGTCGACGACGCGATGCGCGGCACGCTCGACCGCACGTTCGCGCTGCTGATCGCGAGCGCCCGCGCGCAGCCGCAGGGCTTCATGCTGCGCGACTTCATGCCGCGCAACCTGATGGTGTGCGAGCCGAACCCCGGCGTGCTGGACTTCCAGGACGCCGTGTACGGGCCGCTGACCTACGACGTCGTGTCGCTGCTGCGCGACGCGTTCATCAGCTGGGACGAGGAGTTCGAGCTCGACTGCTTCGCGTACTACTGGGAAAAGGCGAAGAAGGCCGGCCTGCCGGTCGATCCGGATTTCGGCGAGTTCTACCGTCAGCTCGAATGGATGGGGCTGCAGCGCCACATCAAGATTCTCGGCCTGTTCGCGCGGATCAACTATCGCGACGGCAAGCCGCATTACCTGGCCGACCTGCCGCGCTTCGTCGCCTATGCGCGCAAGGTCGCGCTGCGCTACCGTCCGCTCGTGCCGTTCGCGAAGCTGCTCGACGAGCTCGAGGGCAAGGGCGCGGCCGATGTCGGCTACACGTTCTGAGCGCCCGCACGACCTGCCGAACATGAGCACGACCCTGACCACCGCGATGATCTTCGCCGCCGGGCGCGGCGAACGGATGCGCCCGCTGACCGACACCCGCCCGAAACCGTTGCTCGAAGCCGGCGGCAAGCCGCTGATCGTCTGGCAGATCGAGGCGCTCGCGCGCGCCGGCATCGACACGATCGTGATCAACCACGCGTGGCTCGGCGCGCAGGTCGAGGCGGCGCTCGGCGACGGTTCGCGCTGGGGCGTGCGGCTCGCGTATTCGGCCGAGCGCGAAGCGCTCGAGACCGCCGGCGGCATCGCGCAGGCGCTGCCGCTGCTCGAGCGCGACGGCCGGCCGACGGTGTTCGCCGCCGTCAGCGGCGACGTGTTCTGCGAATTCGACTACCGCACGCTCGCGTCGCGCGCGGCGCCGATGGCCGCGCTCGAAGCGCCCGCGATGCACCTGGTGATGGTGCCGAACCCGCCGTTCCATCCGGCCGGCGACTTCGCGCTCGGCGACGACGGCCGCCTGTCGCTCGACGGCCCCGCGCGGCTCACGTTCGGCAACATCGGCCTGTACGACACGCGGATGTTCCGCGATCTCGAACCCGGCACGCGGCGCGCGCTGACGCCGTACTATCGTGCGGCGATCGAAGCGGGCCGCGCGACCGGCGAACGGTACGACGGCGTGTGGGAGAACGTCGGCACGCCGGCGCAGCTCGGCGAGCTCGATGCGCGGCTGCGGGCCGGGGGTTGATCGATACGCGGGGCGGCGCGGCATGACGCGACGCGGTGGGCGGGTGCCGCATGCGGTGACATCGTCCCGGCGGTCGACGACCACCGGCAGGCCTTGAATCGGCGCGGATCGCCGCGCCGGGCAACGCGGCGATAACGGCGCACCGCCTCACCGCCTCACCGCCTCACCGCCTCACCGCCCGCAGCGTAGCGCGCGCCCTCGGCACGCACCGCAACATCCGCGCTCGCAAACAACACCTCAAGCAACAACTCAAGCAGCCTCCGCCGCCTCCCCACCCGTCGCCGCACGCTGTTGCTGCAGCGTCCACATCTGCGCATACAGCCCGTCCGCTTGCACGAGTTCGTCGTGCGTGCCGCGCTCGACGATGCGCCCGCGGTCCATCACGAGAATCTGCTGCGCATGCACGACCGTCGACAGCCGGTGCGCAATCACCAGCGTGGTCCGGTGCCGGGCGATCTGGTCGAGCTCCTGCTGGATCGCGCGCTCCGAACGCGAATCGAGCGCGGAAGTCGCCTCGTCGAACAGCAGGATCGGCGGGTTCTTCAGCAGCGTACGCGCGATCGCGACGCGCTGCTTCTCGCCGCCCGACAATTTCAGCCCGCGCTCGCCGACCGGCGTGTCATAGCCCTTCGGCAGGCTTTCGATGAAGTCGTGGATGTGCGCGGCGCGCGCGGCCGCGATCACTTCGTCGCGGCTCGCGCTCGGGCGGCCGTACGCGATGTTGTAGTAGATCGAGTCGTTGAACAGCACGGTGTCCTGCGGCACGATGCCGATCGACGCGCGCAGCGAATCCTGCGTGACGTCGCGGATGTCCTGCCCGTCGATCCGGATCGCGCCGCCCGTGTGCCGGTCGAGGTCGTAGAAGCGAAACAGCAGCCGCGACAGCGTCGACTTGCCCGACCCGCTATGGCCGACCACCGCGGTCGTCGTGCCCGCATCGATCGTGAACGACACGTCGTGCAGGATCGGCCGCGCCGGCTCGTATGCGAAGTTCACGTGCTCGAAGCGCACCTGCGCGCCGGCCACCGCGAGCGCGCGCGCGTCGGGCAGATCCGCGACTTCCTTCGCAGCCGACAGCAGCCCGAACATCCGGTCCATGTCGGTGAGGCTCTGCTTGAGCTCCCGATAGACGACGCCGAGAAAGTTCAGCGGGATGTACAACTGCAACATGAACGTGTTGATCAGCACCAGATCGCCGAGCGTCAGCTTGCCGGCCAGCACGCCCTGCGTCGCGCGCCACAGGATGAACACGAGCCCCGTGCCGATGATCGCCTGCTGCCCGAAGTTCAGCAGCGACAGCGAATTCTGCGAGCGGATCGCGGCCCGGCGGTAGCGCTTCAGGTTCTCGTCGTAGCGCTGCGTCTCCCACTCCTCGTTGCCGAAGTACTTGACCGTTTCGTAATTGATCAGCGAGTCGATCGCCCGCGAGTTCGCGCGCGAATCGAGCTCGTTCATCGTGCGGCGGAAGTGTGTGCGCCAGTTGGTGACCTTCACGGTGAACACGATGTAGGTGACGAGCGCCGCGAACGTCACGTACGCGTAATACGCTTCGTACTTGACCACGAAGAAGCCGAGCACGAGGCCGACCTCGACGAGCGTCGGCAGGATGCTGTACAGCGAATAGGAAATCAGCTGCTGAATGCCGCGGGTGCCGCGCTCGATGTCGCGCGACATGCCGCCCGTCTGGCGTTCGAGATGGAACCGCAGCGACAGCCCGTGCAGATGCCGGAACACCTGCAGCGCGAGCTGGCGCACCGCGCTCTCGGTCACCTTCGAGAACAGAATTTCGCGCAACTCGGTAAACAGCGACGTCGACAGCCGCACCAGCGCATAGGCCACCACGAGCAGCCCGACGCCGCCCGCGAGCACGATGCCGGCCGACTGCTCGGCGCGGCCGAGCGCGGTGAGCTGCTGCACGGTGGACAGATGATCGACGATGCGCTTCATCACGACCGGCACGCCGAGGTTCGCGACCTTCGCGCCGATCAGGCAGCCGAGCGCGAGCGCGACGCGCCATTTGTAGGTCGCGAGGTAAGGCAGCAGCGAGCGGATGGTCTGCCAGTCGTTGCGGGGCCCGGTGGGAGCCGGCGCGGGCTCGCCGGAAGCGGAATATCGGCGCATGGGGAGGATCGGCGGCGGCGTGAGGCGCATGGCTGCGGCGGCCCGCTCGCCCGCTTTCTCGTACAATTTATGGTCGTTGTATTGTCGCAGAAGCCGCTACGCGCCGCTGCCGGCGGCCCGGCCGGCCGGGCTGCGCGCGGCGGCGCATTTATTACAGGATGAAAGCCCCCGCCATGACCGATCCGATCCTCGAGCTCCCGCAGAAACAGCCCGCCCTGCGCGTCGTCCCGCAACCGCACGACGCCAACGTCCACGGCGACGTGTTCGGCGGCTGGATCATGTCGCAGGTCGACATCGCCGGCTCGATTCCGGCGAGCCAGCGTGCGAACGGCCGCGTCGCGACGGTCGCGGTCAATTCGTTCGTGTTCAAGCAGCCGGTGTTCGTCGGCGACGTGCTGAGCTTCTACGCGACGATCATGCGCACCGGCAACACGTCGGTGACGGTCGACGTCGAGGTGTACGCGCAGCGCATGCGGCTGATGGGCGAAATCGTGAAGGTCACCGAAGCCACGCTCACCTACGTCGCAACCGGCGCCGACCGCAAGCCGCGGCCGCTGCCGCCGCTGTGACCGGCAGCCGCGCCGACGGGCCGCAGCAGGCGCGTCAGCGCGCGGCCGCCAGCCCGAACTCGCGCATCGCCGGCACGAAATCGTGGTTCAGCGTCGGCTTGCGCGACAGCTTCATCAGCACGTAGCGCTGAAACGGCGCGAGCTGCTGCCACTGCGCCAGCGCGGGCGGCAGCAGCCCGGCCAGCGCGCTTTGCTGCACCAGCGCGTCGGGCACCGAGCCGGTGTCGCGCCAGCCCGGCTGCTCGTCCGGCTGGAACCACGACGGCTCGAGATCGGCATGCGTGCGCAGCATCTCGAACAGCGCGTGATCGAAATTGGGCTCGATCGCGGTATCGTCGTCGGCGGGAAAGCGTGCGAGCAGCTTGCGGTCCTCCAGCGGCAGCAGCTGCCACTGCTCGAGCGAGATGCGTAGACCGAAGCGGTCGAGATTGAAGCGCACGATCATCGGGATGTACGTCAGGTTTTCCGACGAATCGTGTTCGAAATCGAATAGCAGCGGAGCGTCGCTGAGTCCCATGGTCGTTACCTGAGTGTCGGATGCCGGCGCGGCCGGCCTGCCTGAGGTATTTTAGAACCTCCGGGCGCGCGCGGCCGACATGATCGACGCCGCAACCGCCCCATCCACCGGAGTGCCCGTGAATCCGACTGACACAGAAGAACCGCGCGGCGCGATCGAGTTGCCGGTGCGTCGCACGCGCGGCGGCGCGGTCGAGGCCGCGCACGATTACGTCGGCCAGGAATGGCCGGTCGCGCTCGTCTTCAACGGCATCTCGCATGCGGTGATGATGTGTACGCCGCGCGACCTCGAGGCGTTCGCGGTCGGCTTCGCGATCTCCGAAGGGATCGTCGAGCGCGGCAGCGACATCAAGGACATCGACGTGAGCGTGCACGCCGACGCGCCGCTGCCGTATGCGCAGGTGCACCTCGAAGTGGTCCAGCAGGCGTTCGCCGCGCTGAAGGAGCGGCGCCGCGCGCTCGCCGGCCGCACCGGCTGCGGCGTGTGCGGCATCGAAAGCATCGACCTGCTCGATCTCGCGCCGGAGCGCGTGCCCGACACCGGCTTTCTCGCGCGCGTCGCGCCCGACGCGCTCGCGCGCGCCGCACGCGCGCTACCGGCCCATCAGGCGCTCACGCAGCTGACCGGCGGCCTGCATGCGGCCGCGTGGTGCGATGCAACGGGCGCGATCCGCACCGCGTTCGAGGACGTCGGCCGCCACAACGCGCTCGACAAGCTGATCGGTTCGCTGGTGCTCGCGCGCGCCGACCTGACCGACGGCTTCGTGTTTCTGTCGAGCCGCGCGAGCTACGAACTGGTGCGCAAGTCGGCGCGCGTCGGCATTCCGATGGTCGCGACGATCTCGGCGCCGTCGTCGCTCGCGGTCACGATCGCAAAGACGGCCGGCCTGCGGCTGGTGAGCTTCTGCCGCGAGACCGGCCACGTGGATTACGGCACCGCGTGAGCGGTCGCGGCCGGCGCATGGTTCGCCGTGTCGGCCGCATCGGACGCCGCACGCTGCACCGTGCGCACCTCGGGCGCCGCATCGCTCGTGCGCTTGCCGCGATAGTCGGTCCACAGCTTGAGGTCGGTGTCGTAGAGCTTGCAGCGGCGCGCCGTGTCGAAGTACCAGCGCAGGCTGAAGCGCTGCACGACGATCCGGCCGGGCAGCATGTCTTCCAGCTTCGTCTGCGCCGGCTTGAGCCGGTACAGCGGCACGCTCATGTCGACGTGATGCGCGGTGTGCTCCATGATGTGATGCAGCAGGCCGCCGATGCCGAACGGGAACGTCAGGTGCAGCGTGGTCGACACGAACGGCGCGGCGTTCGACCATTCGGCGCGGTTCGCGTGCCATGCGATGCGCGGGTCGGTATGGTGCACGTACACGACGAAGCCGATCATCGAACACCAGAACAGGAACGGCACGAGCACGCCGGTCGCGAGCAGCAGCGCGACCGATTGATGCGTGCGCAGCGCGACCGCGACGACGGCGGCGATCCACACGGCGGCGAAGGCCGTCACCAGCAGGCAGTCGCGCCGGAACACCGGCCGCGACGCGCCGATATAGCCGCGGCTCGGGAAGTACATCCGCAGCCACCAGATCTCGACGAGATAGTAGAGGCCCGGCGCCCAGCCGCTCCGGTAGATGCGATCGAGCAGCCGGCGCGTCGGCGACAGCGCGGCGAACTCCGCCGGCGTATGCGGCGCCCAGACGAAGTCGAAGCCCTTCAGGTTCGTATAGCCGTGGTGCACGACGTTGTGCCCGACTTCCCACAGGCTGTACGGCGTCAGCGACGGCAGAAACGCGATGCGGCCGAGCCAGCGGTTCAGCCCGCGGTTCGGCGTGAGGCTCTGATGGCACGCGTCGTGCCCGATGATGAACAGTCGCCCGGTGATGAAGCCGGCCGCCATCCCGCAGACGATCTTGCCGACGATCGAGCCGAGCAGCAGCGCGCCGGCGAACGCGGCGAACAGCAGCAGGTAATCGAGCACCAGCAGCAGGATCGGGCGCGCGATCTCGCGCGTGGCGAACGGCACGAGCCAGGCGCGGATGACCTTGCGATGCGGGATCGGCTCGTCGGCGCGAACCGGAGTATGAGTGTCGTGATTGTTCATGATGCGGAGAAGGCGCGCGGTACGCGCGCCTGAAATGGAGAAGCCGCGCCGCTTAGCGCGACATCATGTTCATGCTGACGTTGTGCATCACCCACAATGTCCCGACGATCAGGATCAGCGCGGTCAGCACCGTATAGCTGAACGCCATCACGTTCCAGCGCTGGCTCGACGCGGTGTTCATGTGCAGGAAGCACACCAGATGCACGAGGATCTGCGCGAACGCGAGCACCGCGAGCGCGATGACCGCCGCCTTCGGCGCGAGCACGCCTGCCATCACCAGCCCGAACGACGCTGCCGTGAGCAGCACCGACAGCACGAAGCCGACGACGTAGCCACGGGCCGTGCCGTGCGCTTCGTCGTGGTGGATGAGTTCCGAATGAGCCATTTAGATCACGCTCGCGAGATAGACGAAGGAGAACACGCAGATCCAGACGATGTCGAGAAAGTGCCAGAAGAGGCTCAGGCACGTGAGGCGCCGCACGTCGCGCTCGGTCATGCCCGAGCCGCGCGCCATCTGCACGACCAGCACGACCATCCACAACAGGCCGACGGCCACGTGCAGCCCGTGCGTGCCGACCAGCGCGAAGAACGCCGACAGGAACGCGCTGCGCTGCGGGCCTGCGCCGTCGGCGATCAGGTGCGAGAACTCGCGCAGTTCCATCGCGAGAAACGCGGCGCCCAGCACGAACGTCACCGCGAGCCACACGAACACGGCGCCGCGCCGGCGGCGCTGCGCGCCGAGCATCGCGAAGCCGTACGTGATGCTCGACAGCAGCAGCGCGGCCGTCTCGAGCGCGACGCCCGGAATGTCGAACAGGTCCTTCGCGGTCGGACCGCCCGCGAACTGGTTGCCGAGCACGGCGAACGTGGCGAACAGCGACGCGAAGATCACGCAGTCCGTCATCAGGTACAGCCAGAAGCCGAACACCGAATGCGACGGCGGATGGTGGTGCGCGGCCGCATGAGGGGCGGCGCCCGACAGAGATTGATACGACATCAGTTCGTCTCCAGTTCAACTTCCGGCGCCGCGGCGCCGAGCTGCACGCCCGCGCGTTGTTCCTCGATGCGGCGGACGGTGTCCGCCGGAATGTAATAGCCGTCGTTGTCCTGCGCGCTGTACAGCACCACCGTCGCGACGATGCCGACGAGCGCGGCGATCGCGAGCCACCAGATGTGCCAGACGAGCGCGAAGCCGAGCAGCAGGCTGAAGATGCCGACGAAGAAGCCCGCGCTCGTGTTCGACGGCATGTGAATGTCGTCGTAGCGGACGTTCTTGCCGAGGCCGAGCCCGAGGCCCTTCGCCTTGCGATACGCGAGCTCGTCGAGTTCGTGCACGTTCGGGATCACCGCGAAGTTGTAGACCGCGGGCGGCGACGACGTCGCCCATTCGAGCGTGCGGCCGTTCCACGGGTCGCCGGTCGCGTCGCGATACTGCGGCTGGTGACGATTGCGCCAGCCGACCCACACCGATGCGACCTGGCAGAGCACGCCGAGCGCGATCAGCACGACGCCGCACGCGGCGGCCACCAGCCACGGATGCCATGCCGGGTTGTCGTAGTGGTTCAGACGGCGCGTCATGCCCATGAAGCCGAGCACGTACAGCGGCACGAACGATGCGTAGAAGCCGAGGAACCAGCACCAGAACGCGCGCTTGCCGAACTTCTCGTCGAGCCGGAACCCGAACACCTTCGGGAACCAGTAATGCACGCCTGCGAAGTAGCCGAACACGACGCCGCCGATGATCGCGTTGTGGAAATGCGCGATCAGGAACAGGCTGTTGTGCAGCACGAAGTCGGCGCCCGGAATCGCCATCATCACGCCGGTCATCCCGCCGAGCGTGAACGTCACCATGAAGCCGATCGTCCACAGCACGGGCGTCGTGAATTCGATGCGGCCGCGGTACATCGTGAACAGCCAGTTGAAGATCTTCACGCCGGTCGGGATCGCGATGACCATCGTCATGATCCCGAAGAACGCGTTGACGTCGGCGCCCGAGCCCATCGTGAAGAAGTGATGCAGCCACACCAGGAACGCGAGCACCATGATCACGCACGACGCGTAGACCATCGTCTTGTAGCCGAACAGCGGCTTCTTCGCGAAGGTCGCGATCACTTCCGAATAGATGCCGAACGCGGGCAGCACGAGGATGTACACCTCCGGATGGCCCCACGCCCAGATCAGGTTCAGGTACAGCATCGCGTTGCCGCCGGCATCGTTCGTGAAGAAGTGCATGTCGAGGTAGCGATCGAGCCCGAGCAGCGCGAGCGCGACCGTCAGGATCGGGAACGTCGCCATGATCAGCACGTTCGAGCACAGCGCCGTCCACGTGAACACCGGCATCTTCATCAGCGTCATGCCGGGCGCGCGCATCTTGACGATCGTCACGAAGAAGTTGATCGCGGTGATCAGCGTGCCGACGCCCGAGATCTGCAGCGCCCACAGGTAGTAGTCGACCCCTACGCCCGGACTGAACTGCAGCTCCGACAGCGGCGGATAGGCGAGCCAGCCCGTCTGCGCGAATTCGCCGATCACGAGCGAGATGTTCATCAGGATCGCGGCGACCGCCGTCATCCAGAAGGACAGCGAATTCAGGAACGGGAACGCGACGTCGCGCGCGCCGATCTGCAGCGGCACGATCAGGTTGAAGAACGCGACCAGCAGCGCCATCGCCATGAAGAAGATCATGATCACGCCGTGCGCGGTGAAGACCTGGTCATAGTGATGCGGCGGCAGATAGCCGGGCGAGTTGTATGCGAGCGCGAGCTGCAGGCGCATCATCACGGCGTCCGCGAAGCCGCGCAGCAGCATCAGCACCGCGACGATCAGATACATCACGCCGATCTTCTTGTGGTCGACCGACGTCAGCCACTCGCTCCACAGCCATTTCCACCGTCCGGTCACCGTCAGCGCGGCGACGATGCCGAGCACGACGAGCCCCATGAACGCGCTCGCGCCCATGATGATGGGCTGATCGAACGGGATCGCCGATAGTGTGAGTTTGCCTAGCATGCGTTACCCCTTCGTCGTGCAGGCGGCGTCCTTCGGATCGAGGACATGGCCGTTGTTGTACTTCGCGATGATGTTGTGGAACAGCTTCGGGTCCACCGACGAGAAATAGCGCACCGGCGCCTTCTCGCTCGGCTGCGCGACCGTGCCGTACGCGGTCATGTCGAGCCGGTCCGCCGACGCCTTCACTTTCTGCACCCACGCGTCGAACTGCTCGCGCGGCTCGGCGAGCGTGCGGAACTTCATGTCCGAGAAGCCGCGGCCGCTGTAGTTCGCGGACACGCCGGCGTAGTCGCCGGCTTCGTCGGCGATCAGGTGCAGGCGCGTCTGCATGCCGGCCATCGCATAGACCTGCGTGCCGAGTTGCGGGATGAAGAACGAATTCATCACCGAATCGGACGTGATGCGGAAGTTCACCGGCGTGCCGACGGGGATCGCGAGCTGGTTCACCGACGCGATGCCGAGCTGCGGATAGATGAACAGCCACTTCCAGTCGAGCGCGACGACTTCGACGTCGATCGGCTTGACCGACGACTCGAGCGGCCGGTACGGGTCGAGTTCGTGCGTCGTGCGCCACGTGAGCACGCCGAGGAACAGGATGATCAGCGTCGGGACCGTCCAGATCACGACTTCGATCGCGGTCGAGTGCGACCAGTTCGGCGCGTAGGTCGCGTTGCGGTTGGATGCGCGATAGCGCCATGCAAACCACAGCGTGAGCAGGATCACCGGGACCACGACGATCAGCATCGTCCACGTGGCCGTCGCGATCAGCGACTTTTCCGCGACGCCGACGGCGCCCTTCGGATCGAGCACGTGGAGGTCGCTGCATCCGGCGAGTCCAGCCAGCAGCCCGATGGCGGGTGCCGCACGCGCCCCGCCGGTGATTCGTCCGATCATTGTTCGTTCGCCTGATTGTCGTTGAGGAGTACCACCGGTCGCGCGCCGCCGTCGCGCGACGCAGCCGGCCGCGGCGACCCGACCGCGAACTGTACGGAAATTTGCGGCAGCGCAACTTGACGGCGGACAAGG
>NZ_PQMX01000098.1:0-18306 GCF_004368385.1 Burkholderia sp. B10
CCTCCGCCGCGCCCCCGACCATCTCCGCATCGAACGCCGCCGTCATCTCCGGCTGGCTGCGCGCAGCATGGCCATCCGCGCCGCCCGCGGCCCACACGCCGGCCGTCGCGAAGCGACGCACCGCGTGCGCATCGGCGACTTCGTCGGCCTCGCGCTCGACGCGCGCGGCGCGCGCATGCAGCGCCTTCTCGCCCGCCTTGTCGAGCTTGTCCTCGGCCGCCTTCGCCTTGCGCGCGGCGCGCTGCAGGTCGGCGAGCGTCGCCTCGTGATCGCGATGCACGTGCGCGGCCTCGCTGACCGACGCATTCGCGACGCCGATATGGCGGTCGAACGTGCGCGTGTCGGCGGCCGCGTTCTGCAGCGCGCGCGCCTCGCGCACGTCGTCGGCGAGGCGCGCCTGGATCGCCGCCTTCGCGGCGACCTGCTGCGCGAGCTGCGCCTGCGCGGCGTCGAGCGCGCGCCGGCTCTGCGCGGCGACGCCCTGCTGGCGCGCGGCCGCGACGCGCGCGATCTGGCTGCGCATCTCGCGCACGCGCCTGAGCCGCGCGAGCGTCGCGAGCACGATGCGGTCGTCGGCTTCAGACATGATCGTTCGCGAGCCGCGTCAGCTTCGCGAGCAGCACGTCGAAGCGCACGTCCTCGTGCGACGCCTGCGCGCAGAACGCACCGATCGCGTCGCGCGCGCGCAGCGCGAGATCGCCGAGCCGGTCGCTGCCTTCGCGATACTCGCCGATCTGCACGAGCAGCTCGATCTCCTGGTACTTCGCGCTCAGCTCGCGCACGCGCGCGGCCGCTTGCTGATGCGCGCGGCTCGCGACGAGCGGCATCACGCGCGACAGGCTCGCGAGCACGTCGATCGCCGGATAGCGGTTCGCGAGCGCGATCTTGCGCGACAGCACGATGTGGCCGTCGAGGATCGAGCGCACCTCCTCGGCGATCGGGTCGGACTCCTCGTCGCCCTCGACCAGCACCGTGTACAGCGCGGTGATCGAGCCGCGCGCGCCCTGCCCCGCGCGCTCCAGCAGCCGCGGCAGCACCGCGAACGTCGACGGCGGGAAGCTGCGCCGGGTCGGCGGCTCGCCGCTCGCGAGGCCGACCTCGCGCTGCGCGCGCGCGAAGCGCGTCAGCGAGTCGACCAGCAGCAGCACGCGCTTGCCCGCATCGCGGAAGTGCTCGGCGATCGCCGTCGCGACGAGCGCGGATTTCACGCGCTCCATCGCCGGGCGATCGGACGTCGACACGACGACGATCGAGCGCGCGCGCACCTCCGGCGACAGGCTGTGCTCGATGAACTCGCGCACTTCGCGGCCGCGCTCGCCGACCAGCGCGATCACGTTCACGTCGGCCTGCGCGCCGCGCGCGATCATCCCGAGCAGCGTGCTCTTGCCGACGCCGGACGGCGCGAAGATGCCGACCCGCTGGCCGACGCCGAGCGTCATCAGCCCGTCGATCACGCGTACGCCGGTCGGAAACGGCGTGTCGATCAGCTTGCGCGCGAGCGGGTTCGGCGGATCCTGCTGGGTCGACACCCAGGCGGCGCCCGTCACCGGCCCGAGATCGTCGAGCGGCCGCCCGAGCCCGTCGAGCACGCGGCCGAACAGCGCGTCGCCGACCGCGAACACGTGCTCGCGGCCGGACGGCACGACCGTCGTTTCCGGCGACAGGCCGGCCACGTCGCCGAGCGGCGTAAGCAGCGTGGTCTGCCGCGAGAAGCCGACCACTTCGGCGAGCAGCGTCGGCTGGTTCGGCGTGCGCAGCTCGCAGATCTCGCCGAGCCGCGCGCGGATGCCGGTCGCATTGAGGATCTGTCCGACCGCGTGATTCACGCGGCCCTGCACCGACACCGGCGAGAAGAACGCGAGCCCGGCGTCGAGATCGCCGACCAGACGGCCGCGATCGAACGGCGCGCCGTCGCCGTCGTCGCTGCTGCTGCCGCTGCCGCCGAACGGGCGCGGTTCGTCGAGCGGCGCGTTCATCGCGGCACGTCCCGGCGAATCGCCTGGCGCAGCGCATCGATCTGCAGGTCCAGGCTCGCGTCGATGCGCCCGGACGGCGTCTCGACCGTGCACGCATGGCGCTCGAGCTGCGCATCCTCGACGATGCGGATGCGCTGCCGGTTCGACTGGCCGGCGAACGCACGGTCGAGCGCGTCGCGCATCTCGTCCTGACGGCCCGGCGCGACGCGCACGATCAGGAACGCCTCGTCGCGCACGAGCGGCGCGATGCGCGCGAGCGCGGCCTCGTAGAGCGTCTGCGTGCTCATCTCGCCGACGATCGCGCGCACGGCCTTCACGACGATGTCGGCCATCGCGTCCTTCATCGACTCCATCGTGCGCGCGGCGGCCAGCGCCTGCGTGTAGGCCTGCGCCGCATGCTCGCGCTGCGCGCGGCGCATCCCTTCGTCGTAGCCGGCCGCCTGACGCCTGTCGAACTCGCGCTGCGCGTCGGCGACGATGCGCGCCGCCTCGTCGCGCGCGGTCGCGATCACCGCGGATGCGTCGAGCAGCGCCGCGTATTCGCGCTCCTTGAGCACCTTGCGCTCCGACAGCAGCTGCAGGTTGTCGCTCGTGATCAGAAAAGCCAGTCCCATGACGCAAGCCTCTCGGGAATCAGAAACAGGAACAGCAACTCGCCGAACTGGTCGCGCTGCGCGCGATTGAGCCAGTACGGCGCTTCGTCGTCGCACGCACGGTTGAATTTCAGCCGCGCGCGCACGCCGACCGCGTCGCCGGCCACGCCGATGAAATCGGCCAGCAGCCGCGCGCCGCGCGCGCGGATCACCGCCGGCAGCGCGGCCGGATCGGCGCGCCACGGCTCGAGCGTGTCGGCGAGCGCGCCGAACTCCGGCGCGCGCTCGAGCGCCAGCTCCAGCGCGTCGCCGCCGAGCTTCGCCGCGACTTCCGCGCGAATGCGCCGCACGTTCAGCGCGTCGCGCAGCCAGCCGCGATGCAGCAGCAGCCCCGCGTACGCCGCGAGCTGCTCGAGCGCCGCGCCCGGCAGCAGCGCGAGCCGCGCACACGGATCGGCGACGTCGAAGTCGTAACGGCCGGCCACGCCGTGCGCGTCGAGCAGATGTCGCGCGAGCAGCCTGCGGCCGGCCGGACCGAACGCGTCGAGCGAACGGTAGCGCGCAGGCCATGCGGCCGGCACGCGCGTCACGTGCAGATAGCGGTCCGGGCGCAGATTGAATTCGCACACGAGCGCGTGAAACGCCGCGCGCCGCGCGGCAGGCGGCGCGCCGAGCGGCTGCAGCCACGGCAGCGGCACGGCGTCGGGCGCGGCACCCGGCGACGCGGCGTGCACCTCGCTCATGCGCCGTCGCGCGCGCCGTCGGGCGTGCGCAAGCCGCCGCCCGTCTGCGCAGCGCCCGCGCCTGCCGCATTGCCGCCCGCGACACCGCGCGGCGTGCCGACCAGCGCGGCGACCCGCGCACCGAACATGCCGCGCCGCGCGGCCGACAGCGCGATCACCGCGCCGGTCAGCAGGATCAGCGCGAACACCAGCCAGCCGAGCGGCGAGCGCAGCCGCAGGAGGTCCGACATCGCGCTGCCGATCCCGTCGACGCGCGTCGCGCGTGCGGCGGCCGGCTGCAGGAACAGCGACACGTTGTCGTACTGCAGCCCCTCGATGCTGTGCGCGACCAGATCCTTCACCATCGGCGCCATCGCGCGCAGGTCGACGCCGGGCCGGTAGCGGATGTACACGGCGGCCGACGACGGCTTGATCTTGTCGGCGAGCGGATCGTTCTCCGGAATCACGACCTGCACGCGCGCGACCACCACGCCCTCGATGTCCTGCAGCGTGCGCGACAGGTCCTGCGACACGCCGTACAGATAGCGCACGCGCTCCTCGGCGGGCGTCGACACCAGCCCCTGCTTCTGGAACAGCTCGCCGAGGCTCGCGTAGCTCGGCTTCGGCAGCCCGTTCGCCTGCAGCACGGTCAGCGCCGACTGCATGTCGCCATCGGCGACGCTCACCTGCCACGCGTTGCGATCGGACGTGTCGCGCGCGTCGTTGTCCTTCGACGCGCCGATGCCCGCATCGCCGAGCACGGCGACCATCTGGTTCGCATCGCGCTCGGACAGGCCCGAGTACAGCTCCTTCTGGCAGCCCGCGAGCAGCGCGAGCAGCCCCGCGAGCAGCGCGCGCGCCGCCCGGCTGCGCCACGCGTGCGTGCGCGGCGTCGAATCGATCGTCGTCATCGTTTGTCCGCTTCAGGGCCCGCGGCCGCGTCGGGCCGCGCGCCGGCCGTCGTCACTCCTGCGTCTTCAGCACCGTGTGCGTGAAGCCGTTCGCCGCCTGCGCGACCGACAGGCTCAACTGGTATTCCGAAATCGTGGTGGTCGCCGTCCACTGGAAGTCCATCGCCTGCACCATCGTCATCAGCGGGTCGCGGCGGTTGTCCGCCATCGACGTCAGCATCTCGGCGCGATGCTTGTCGATGTTCGCGTACCGCGTGTCGAGATCGTTGCCGTACGTGCGCAAGCGCTCGACGAGCGACGCATGGTTCGCCTGCGCGGGCGTCGCGGGCGTCATCTGCACGGCCGGCGCCGCATCGGCCGGCGCGCGCGACATCGCGACGCCCGCTGCCGACGGCGACGACCCGCCCGCTGCCCCCGGCTGCATCAATGCATCGAACTGGCGCACCTGCGCCGGATCGGACGCCGCGCCCGCCTGCTGTGCGGCGCCCGCGAGCGCGGCCGCGCCCGGCGGCGCCGCGCCTACGCCTGTTACCGACATGATCGTGTCCTCCTTGACCGGCAAAGCCGGAAACGAGCCGGCCGGCGCGCGCCCGCGTCCGCTCGGGCGCCCGTCGCGGGCAGCCCGTGCACGCGGCGTCGCGCGGCGCGGCCGGCGACCGCCGTCATGCGCGGCCGGCCGAACTCAGGTGTTGCGCAACCTGGGCGTTCGCCGTCCCTTCCTGCGCGGTCACTGCGTTGCTGGTTTCGAACGTCGCGGTCGACTGCTGGACCTGGAAGTTGATCTTCGTGAGTTCCAGCTGCGTCTTGGTGAGGTCGTCCGCCTGCTTCTGCACGTCGCCCGTATTGCTCACACTGCCTGTCGAGTTACCCATGCTGCGCTCCTTTACGTGAACCACGATTCCCGATCCGGCCGCGGCCCCATGCCGCGCCGGCGACGTGACACGCCGCATGCGTGCGGCGCGTCGCGTGATGCGCGCACCGCTCGCGCGATGCGCATGACCTGTCGCGGCGCTAGTGCGCCGCGTCCTTCGTTGCGTCCTTTGCTGCGCCGGCCGCGGCGACGGCGGGCGTCGTAGTCGGCGTCGCTGGCGCTTCCGGCAGCAGCGTCGGCCCCGGCACCGGCTGCGCGACGCCGGCCGCCGCGCCACTCGCGAGCGGCGCCACGGGCGGCGCCGGCACGCGCTCGGGCGCGCTCGCCTGCGGACCACCGAGCGGCATCGTGATGCGCTGGCCGTTGCGCTCGAACACCACCTCGTCGGGGCCGATCGACACGACGGTCGGCCCTTCCTTCAACCGCGCGCCTTCGAAATAGCGGCTGCCGTCGACCGTCTCGATGTAGCGCTGGTCGCCGTCGCCAGCGAACACGGTCGTGATCTCCGGAATCCCCGCGACGCCGCCGAGCGTCGTCGCCGTGCGCGGCGCGCCGGCATCGGCGTCGCGCACGTGGTCGACTACCTCGAGCGCCGGGCGCGCGTCCTTCATGTAGTTGCGGATGCGCGGCTCGATCTGCGCGCGCTGGGCCGCGCCGGTCAGCTCGATGCGGCCGCGGCCGAGATAGGCGACCGTCAGCGGCGTGTCGCTGAAATAAGTCTGCGCGGTCGCGACGAGATCGCTGACCACGTAGATGTTGCCGAGCGCCGCGTTGTCGACGCCCGCGACGATTTGCGCGACGCGTTCGCGCGCGGCCGGATCGGCGACGTAGCCCGACACGATCACGCCGTCGTCGCGCGGCGCGACGGCCAGCTCCGGATACGCGTGCAGCAGCTGCTGCAACCGGTGCGTGCGCGCGAGCACCGACTCGTGCTGCCACGGCAGCCGCCCCGACCACGCGACGAAGCCGTAGCCGAGCGCGCCGAGCAGCACGCCGGTCCACAGCGCCGCCAGCACGATCACGAGCCGTCGGCCGCCGAGCCGGCGCAGCCCGCCCGTGAGCCACGCGAGCCAGGCGGCGTCGTGCGCGGCGTGCGGCGCATCCGCGTCGTCGGGCACCGCGACGCTCGCCTGCGCGTGGCGCGCGATGCCGAGCTTGATCGAGCCCACCGTCACGACGTCCTGCGGCGTCATCGAGCGGCGTCCCGCGCCGATCGGCGCGTCGTTGAACAGCACCGGCGCCGCGCCTTCGCCACCGTGGTTCTGCACGGTCACCGCGAGCGCGCCGACCTGCAGGCACACCTGCTTCGCGCCGATCTCGCGATCGGGCAGGATCACCTCGCAATCGGCCGCCGTGCCGACCCAGTTCGCGCCGCGCGCGAGCGACATCGTGCGCCCGTACATCGGCCCGCTGAGGAAGCACAGATTCCACGGCGACGCGAGCGCGGCCGCGGCACCGCCTGCACCGCCTGCACCGACGACGCCCGCAGCGCCGCCTGCCGCGCCGCCGGGCAACGGGCCGTCGCCGTGCGGTTCAATGATGGTCGTCGACATGGGCAGGTGCTCCTGCAGTCGCCGCCACGGGCTGCGACGCCGCATCGGGCGGCGGCGGCAGCGCAGGCGGACCGAATTTGGTGCCCGGCAGCGGCCGCGGCGTGAGCGGCACCGCGACGTCGTTGTCGGGCGGCCGATACATCGACATCGCGTTCGGATCGGCCGGCGCGTCCGCGCCCGGATTCACCGGCGAGCCGTCGGGCGCATACATCGACGCGTTCGTCACCACGCGCGGCGTCAGCAGGTAGAAGCGCTCCATGTGGTTGCCCGACTTGTCGGTGTACTTGAACAGGTTGCCGATCAGCGGAATGTCCGACAGCCACGGCACGCCGCTCTTGTTGAGCCGCACCTCGTCGTCGTTGAAGCCGGCGATCAGCAGGCTCTTGCCTTCGTCGATCATCGTCTTGGTGACGATGTTGCGCTGCTGGATCACCGGCACGTTCGACACCGCCTGCCCCGGCACGATGTTGCCGTCCTGGATGTCGATCGACATCATCACGCTCTGCGGCGTGCCCGACACCGCGGCCGCATGGCGGATCGCCTCGTCGACGATCATCGGCGTGACCTTGATGCTCGTCCCCGTCGTCACGCTGTACAGCGACGAATCCTGATAGCCCTGCACCTGCACGTAGAACTGCGTGAGGTTCTCGAGGATCGCCTCGGTGTTGTCGAGCGCGAGCACCTTCGGCTTCGAGCGCAGTTGCGCCTGGCCCTTCTGCGCGAGCGCGTTGACGCGCGTGAGCAGGTAGTTGCGCAGCGACCCGCCGATCGACGCCGTCAGCGCGATGCCGGTCGGCATGAAGGTGCCGGTCTGGCCGGTTTCCGACGCGCCGATGCCGAACGTGAGCGGCGGGTTGCCCGCGCCGTTGTACTGCGTGTTGCCGTTCAGCGGATTCTGGCCGTTGCCGATCTGCACGTCGCCATGCGTCGTGTGCAGGCGCCAGTCGATCCCGAGGCTGTCGAGCGAATCCTCGTTGATGTCGATGATCGTCACGTTGATCTCGACGATGCGCGGCCGCTCGTCGAGCTGGTCGATCAGCGACTGGTAGCGGTACATGTTCTCCGGCAGGTCGCGCACGATCACCGCGTTGATCGCCGGATCGGCGACGATCTGCGGCAGCGCATCGCCGCCGCCACCGGCCGAGAACGGCGAGATGCCGCCCGCGGCGCTGTCCGCGCCGCCGTAGCCGCCCTGCCGCGGGCCGCCGGAAATATCGGGGAAGTCGAGCCGCGGCACCGCGATCGTGAGCCCCGAGCCGAGCTTCACCTGACGCGCGGCCTGCCCGAGCGGCGTGCTCGACGGCAGCGCGCTCGTGCTGCCGTCCCGGCCGAACAGCCGGCGCAGGATCGACGCGACGCCCGGCACCGTCACCTCCTTGCCCGAGCGGTTGATCGTGAAGTCCGACGCCCAGCCGTACTTCAGCCGGAACGCGCGGATGTCCGCGTGCGCGCCGTTCGCCGACGGATCGCCGACCGAGCCGACCGCCTGCCGCACCAGCTCGACGTAGCGGCGCGGGCCGGCCACGTAGACGCTGTTGGCGCGATCGTTGATCACGAGCGTGTAGCGCTTGTCCGGAATCTGCATCGCCTGCAGCGCGCGGCCGATCTCGCCGGCCGCGTTCGGCGGGATCGGGATCATCTGCGTCTGCGACTGGTCGGCCGGATCGACGTACAGGAACGAGCCGTCGTAGTACCACGTGAGCCCGTAGGTCGAGCAGATCGTGTCGAGCGTCTGCTGCGGCGTGCCGGAGAAGCGGCCGCTGATCACGCCGTCGACCTTCGGATCGACCACGGCCGTCACGCCTTGCGACGACGCGAGCTCGCGGATGAAGTCGCCGATCTTCTTGCCGTTCGCGACGATCGTGAACGGCTTGTTGCGCCAGCGCAGGTCCGCCGCGCGCGCCGGTTGCGCGACCGTCATGCACAGCGCCGCGGCGAGCAGCGCGGTCGCGCACATCGCGAATGCGGCGCGTTGCAGGCGGCGCGGTTGAATCCGGATCGGGGCGACGCGTCGACGCATCAAAGCACTCCTGTGGAAGAAACGAACATGCGTTCCAGCGCCTGCTGCGCGAAGCGCAGCACTTCGCTGCCGAGCCAGCCGGACAGCAGCACCAGCGCGACCATCACGGCGATCAGCCGCACCGCGATGCCGATGTTGGCGTCCTGCACCTGCGTGACGGCCTGCAGGATCGCGACGACGAGGCCCGTGACGGTGGCGATCGCGACGATCGGCAGCGACAGCAGCAGCACCAGCATCAGCGCCTGACGCGTCAGGTCGAGAATCGTCGAGCTGGTCATTGCACGGCTCCCGGTGCGCGCACGCCGGCGCCCGCGCCGACCGTGCCGTCGTCGGGCGGGTTCTTCACCCAGCCGACCGTGTGCAGCTGCACGTCCTCCTCGATCTCCTGATACGACAGCACGGGCAGGTCGGGCAGCACCGGCTGCAGGATCGTCTTGACGTAGCGGCGGGCGCCGAGCGCGACCATCACCGCGAGCCGCGGCGTGCCGGCGGCGGCGCCGTGCGCGGCCGGTGCGGCCTGTGCGGTGTTGGCGATCGCGCGCACCTGTTCGCCGATGTCCTGCTTGACCGCGCTCGACAGCGCGAGGAAATTGCCCTGCTTGGTGCGCATCACCGCGTTCTCGATGCGCTCCTGCAGGTTCTGCTCGAACAGCACGACGCGCAGTTGCCGCGTTGCGCCCGCATGACGGTCGGTGATCATCCGGCGCAGGTCGACGCGCACCAGCTCGACCAGCGCGATCACGTCGTCGGGCTCGTTCGGCGCCCACGTGATGAGGCTTTCGAAAATCACGCGCAGGTTGCGGATCGGCACCTGTTCGGCGAGCAGCCGGCGCAACACCTCGGTGATGCGCTGCAGCGGCACGAGCCGCGTCAGCTCGCCGACCAGCTCCGGATGATCGCGGCGCACCAGATGCACGAGCGCCTGCGTCTCCTGGATTCCGAGCAGTTCGTCCGCGTGCTGGCGCACGATCTGCTCGACGTGCGTGGCGAGCGCCGCTTCGCTCGTCAGCCACTTGCCGTCCGGCGCCGCGCCGTCGGGCTTGATCCACAGCGCGGTCGCGAACGGGCCGAATGCTTCGGCCGGCTGGCGTTCCGCGCGCTCCGGCAGCGGCGCGACGCCATCCCACAGCAGCCAGCCCGGCTTCAGCGCGCCGTGCGCGACCAGCACGTCCTGCAGGTAGATCCGGTAGCTCGACGCCGGTGCGCCTTCGTCGTCGTTCAACGTGATGCGCGGAAACACCGTGCCGATGTCCGCATCGACGCGCGCCTTCGCGCTCGACAGCGCCGTCTGCAGCTGCGCGAGGTTCAGCGCCGCGCGCAGATCGTCCGACAGCGACACCGCGATCAGCGACGTGACGCCCGCCGCGTGCGACACCTTCGCCGGCTGCCCGTCGTCGGCCGCGCCGATGCGGCCGGCGACGTGGATCAGGTTGAAGCTCGGCGCCGTCGTCTTGCGCTTCAGCTGCGCCACCGCGAACGCACCGAGGCCGAGCGCGATGAGCGCGAACGACCATTTCGGGAAGCCGGGCACGACCAGGAAGCCGGCCAGCACCAGCGCCGCGATGAGGAGCGCGCGCGGATGTGCGCCGAGCTGCTCGCCCAGCTGTTCGCCGAGCTGGCGCTGCCGCGCATCGCGCGTGGCGACGCGCGTCGTCACGATGCCGGCCGCGATCGACACGAGCAGCGACGGAATCTGCGACGCCATGCCGTCGCCGACCGTCAGGATCGCGTAGCGTTGCAGCGCCTCGCCGATGTCCATTCCGTGCATCAGCGTGCCGACAGCGATCCCCGCGACGATGTTGATGAACGCGATCACGAGGCCCGCGATCGCGTCGCCCTTGACGAACTTCATCGCGCCGTCCATCGCGCCGTGCATCTGTGATTCCTGCTCGAGCTTCTCGCGGCGTTCGCGCGCTTCGTCGGCGCTGATGATGCCGGCGCGCAGGTCGGCGTCGATGCTCATCTGCTTGCCCGGCATCGCGTCGAGCGAGAAGCGCGCGCCGACTTCGGCCACGCGTTCGGAGCCCTTCGCGATCACGATGAACTGCACGACCGCGATCACGAGGAACACCACGCCGCCGACCACGACGTTGTTGCCGACCACCAGCCGGCCGAACGCGTCGATCACGTGGCCGGCGTTCGCATGCAGCAGGATCAGCTTGCACGACGCGATGTTCAGCGCGAGCCGGAACAGCGTCGTGAACAGCAGCAGCGCCGGAAACGCCGAAAAACTGACGGCGGACGGCACATAGGTGGACACGGTCAGCAGCACGACGCTGGCGGCGAGGTTCAGCGAGATCATCCCGTCGAGCGCGGCCTGCGGCAGCGGCAGGATGAACAGCGCGACCACCGACACGATGAACGCGGCGAGAAACAGATCGGCGCGCGGCGACGCGCCGAGACGCTGCCCGGACACGCCCCGGCCGGCGGAAAAAATCCGCTGCCAGTCGCGGGGAAGCGCCTTGGGTTCTGCCATCGTGCCGTCGTCCTGTCGTTGTGGCCGCGCGGCGCGGGCCGTCATGCCCCGTGCAGTGCGGACCGTTGAATGGGACGAGTGTAGCGACGCGCAACCGCGCAAAAACGGGCGCGCCTCGTAGCGTTCCGGCGGTTTTCCGGCAGCCGCCGAAACGGACTACGAAACCCGATGACGGCCGTCGCGGCGCGCGGCCGGAACCGCTTCCATCGCGCGGCGGGCGCCGCGCGGGCTTCCCATGACCTCAGGCTCAGGACTCCAGACGACGTCCGGCGAGATAGGCGAGCTGCGCGCGGTTGCGCACGTTGAACAGTTTTTCGAGCGAGCGGATGTGGTGGCCGACCTTGTGCAACGAGGTGCGCAGCGCGCTCGCGATTTCCTGGTCGGACAGCCCGTGCACGAGGCGCTCGAGCACCTGCTGCTGCTCGTCGCCGAGCGCGAAGCCGCGCATGCGCGCGACGCGCGCCTCGAGGAACGGCAACGCGACGCGATGCACGGCGAGGCTCACCGACAGCGCGCCGCCGATCACGCGATCGTCGATCCACTCGGTGCCGTGGCTCTCCGACGTCAGGTTCACCGCGACGCGCAGATCGAGCCGCGGCGCCGACAGGCTGAAGATCACGCCGCTGTTCATCGCATGCGCACGCAGGTGTCCAGCCAGCGCGAGCACCTTGCGATCGCCGCTCGCGTGCGCGACGCCTTCGATGTCGTCGAGCCGCCACGCGACCGGAAAACCGCTTTGCCGAACCTGCGCGAAGCGCGGATCGTTCTCGTACAGCATGCCCTCGATATACGGCTGCATGAAGGTCGGCGGCGCAAGATCGCGCAACAGATGCGCGCACAGAATGCGCCGCCCGATCATCTCGTATGCGCCGTAGCCGAGCGTGCTGAATCCGATTTGTCTCAAGCGCGCATGGCATTGCGCGAAATCGAGCGTAGATGTGTCCGATTTACCGGATGGAATGCGCGCGCCGGTAAAAACGTCGCGCTCGACGGCGTGAATTTCCGTCGAATAAGCGGCAGCGGCCGCGATATCCGTTTGCGAAAACCATTCGACGCGCGGTGCGTCGTCAGCATGTGTCATGAGGCGCCCACCCTTTCCCAATATGTGAACATGCCCCGTCACGATCTGGTCTTTTATTTATGATTTTCTGGTCGGCTGTATGCGCACGCGAGCATGAACCTTTCGCGGCGATTAGTATTACGGCATATTACGCGTACCCAGGCATTTTTGTACAATGCCCCCGCGTTTCGTCAGGATGACGATCGGCGCAAATCATAACGATGCTCGATCGCACGCCGCGCACACCGTGTACGACACGGCAACTGCGCGGCGATGCGCGTCGATTCCGAGGGATGGCTCATGTCCGATATTGCATTGCATGAAGAAGCGGTCGCCCCGGGCAGCATGGCCCGTTCGTCGCAGCGTCCGATCGCGAACGCGAATGCGTCGAGGGAGCGGCCGGTGCAGGTCGTCTGGTGCGACGACGTCAAGCTCGGCGAGGTCGCGCAGCCGAACGCGCCGAAGCTCGGCGTCGCCGATACGCTCGCGCAGGCGCAAAGCACGGCCGAGCGCAACCGGATCGTCGCGAGCCTGCTGCACCTGACCGGGTTCTCGACCTTCGCGTATTTCGCGCTCGAGTTCTCGCGCGAGCGCGTCGAGAGTCTCTATCTGCACGAGGCGTTCACGCCGGCCACCTACCGCGGCGACTACGTGCGCCACAGCCATCACGACGTCGATCCGCGCACGCTCGGCGCGCGCGTGTGCAACATGCCGATCGTGTGGGATCTGCAACAGCTGCGCCGCGAGCATCGCGAGCGCGACGGCGGCCCGTGCGTGACGTCGGCCGCGCTCGACGGTTTCCTGCAGACGATGCAGGACGACGGGATGTGCAGCGGCATCATGTATTCGATGGCCGTGCCCGGCACCCGGCTGCATGCGTTCATGAGCTTCACCGCGCCGCGCCGCACCCGCGAATGGATCGCGCCGACGACGATCGAGCAGGCGCTGTCGATCGGGCTGTCGGTGCACAAGTTCGCGTCGCCGCAGCTGATCGCGACGTCGCGCGAACGCGCGATCAACGGGCTCACGCCGTTCGAGCAGGAACTGTTGCTGGGCATCGCGGAAGGCGCCTCGGACAAGGAGATCGGCCGGCGCCTCGACACCAGCGCGCACAACGTCGACTATCACCTGCGCAAGCTGCGCAAGCGCTTCGGCGTCGCGAACCGGATTCAGCTCACGTACCTCACGTCGAAGCTCGAGTTGATCTGACGCGGGCAACGCAGCGGCGTAAGCAACCGCTCATGCTACTGCGTAAACGAACATGCCGGCCTCGCGGGCCGGCATGTTCGCATGTGGCGCGACCACCGCGCGCCGCGCTACTTCAGCAACGTCATCTGCACGACCTTGACGATCACCAAGCCCACCGCCACCACCAGATAGCCGCGCAGCACGGCCATCCACACGCGCGTCGCGACGGTCATCTTCTGCGGCGTGAGCGAATCGAGCGGCGGCATGCGCCACGCGTCGCGCAGCGAGCGATCGATGCCAGGCTCGACGACGCGCCGGTTGCGGCGGATCAGCACCGTCGCGAGATAGCCGGCGATCGCGAGCACGGTGCCGCCCACCAGCACGTCGACGATCGCTTCGCCGCTGATGTCCGGGTACATCACCGAGGCGGTCAGGATGATCGACAGCAGCACGAGCACCCAGATCACCGCGCCCGTGAACACGTTCAGCCGCGTCGAGTTGACCCACGGCCCGAGCACCTGGCGATCGTTGCACAGCACGAGCAGGAACACCGTGGCGCTCGGCAGCAGCACGCCGGCGAGCGTCTGCACCGCTTCGGTCAAGAGGCCGAGCGGGCTGCCCGGAATCAGCACCAGCGCGGCCGCGGCCGCGACGATCCCGAAGTAGACGAGATAGAAGCCCTTCGCGTCGGACACGCCGCGATGCAGCGAATGGCGGATCTTGAACACGTCGCCGATCGCGTACGCGGTCGACAGCGACACGGCCGCGGCGCCGATGATGCATGCGTCGAGCAGCGCGACCGCGAACAGCGTCGCGCTCGTGCGGCCCGCGTATTTCTCGAGGCCGGCGATGATGCCGCCCGCATCGGTGAAGTTGCCGGCTTCCGGATGGCCGCCGAACAGCGCGGCGCTGAAGCCGATCATCGCGACCGCGCCGATCAGCACGAACGCGATGCCGATCCACAGATCGATCTTCTCGTACTTCATGAAGCGCGGCGTGATGCGCTTGTCGATCACGTAGCTCTGCTGGAAGAACAGCTGCCACGGCGCGACCGTCGTACCGACGATGCCGATCACGAGCAGCATCACGTCCGACAGCTTCGCGTGCGCGGGCCAGTTCGGGATGAAAAAGTCGCGCGACATCTGCGACACCGGCGGATGGATCGACACGAGCACCGGCACGAGCAGCAGGCTCAGCACGCACAGCACGATCGCGAAGCGCTCGAAGCGCCGGAAGTCGCCGGTACTCACCGCGGCCATCGTCAGCGCGGCCGCGACGCACACGCCGGCCACCTTCGGGAGACCGAAGAATGCGAGCACGAACGTGATGCCGATGAACTCCGTGACGATCGTCAACGCGTTGAGCAGGAACAGGTCGATCACGCTGAACGCACCCCAGAACTTGCCGAAGCGCTCGAAGATCAGCCGTGCATGGCCCACGCCCGTGACAGCGCCGAGCCGCAGCACCATTTCCTGGTTCACGTACAGCACCGGCACGAGCAGCAGCAGCGTCCACAGCAGCGTCGTGCCGTAGTTCTGGCCGGCCTGCGTATAGGTGCCGAACGCGCCGGCATCGTTGTCGCCGACCATCACGATCAGACCGGGCCCGATGATCGCCAGCAGCGTGCGCAGCCGCGCCCACCAGGTGCCGCGCGCGGCGGTGTCGTGATGCGCGATCGTGCCGAGCGCGCCGCGGATGTCGCCCAGGTGGGCTTCGTCGAGCACGGCGCTGCGTTCGACGGCGATCGGTGGAGAGACGTTCGATGGCGTGGACATGATGAATTCCGTACGGCAGATGTGTTTGGCCAAGCGCGTGGCCTTGGCATACGCGCGCGGAGCGGCCGCCGCGCGCATGCCGAGGCTTGCTCGGTGCTGCGATTCAGTGGAACAGCGACTTCAAGCGGGAGATGAAGCGCGAGAACACCCGCGGGCGGGCGTCGAGTGTCAGCATCGCGTCGTAGTGACGGCGCGATTCCGTGACGTGCGGAAGGTTCGACAGCAGAAGGCCGAAGTTCATGATCTGGCTCCTTGGCGGGCGGCATGCATGCCGGGCCGCGTGGTGGGCGCGGGGCCAGTCCGGGGCTGAACGATGCGTCAGGCTAGTCGGCCGGAAAGTCCCTGCGATCCCGGTTCAATTGGGTCGGTGGGTGCAACGGGCATAAGGGACAACTGTCACTGTCGTTCATGGCGGCTCCTGTGCGGTGTTCCGGAGAACACGGTTGGCCGCCGCGCGGCGCGCGGACCGTCGTTCGGGCGCAGGCGAAACGCATGCGCGAACGCGGCCGCGCAACGGGCGGCGGCGAAACCGGAATGCGGATGCGCGAACGCATCACGCCGACCGGCGCGAATCAGGGTGCACGTAGGGAGTTACTGCGGAAACTGCTGCGCGCACCGTTTGCCTGACGGACAAACGGCGGCTTCGATGAGGCGCGGACGTCGGTCGCTCAGGCGGAAATTTCGTTCGAAGATCGACTACTGCAGGCGTCCAAGGCGGCGGCCCCAAGAGTGAAGATGCCGGATTCTATGGATCGCCCGAAAGTGAAGTCAACCCCTGGAAACGCCATTTCCCGAAATAATTTTCGCGGCCGCCGACGCTGAAAGATTTGCGCTCGACATCACGCGGCGCAACCTTTCAGCGCGGCGCGGCGCGGCGTTGCGCCGATGCGCGCGAACAACGGTGCAACGCCCGCCGGGGCACGCTTTGACGCGCTGCGTCGCGCCGCCGCCAGGGGCTCGTCAGCGCGCATCGGCGCGCCGCGACCGCAGCTTTCATGCGATTTTTGCTTGCACCGCAGCAAAAATCGCGACTACAATCCGCCCCAAATTCATCACGGGAGTCCCCTCCGTGGACACTAGCTCCAGTTGCAGTTCGGGGCCGGTTCAGGCCGGCCAAGCCATCGCGAGATAGCAGCCAGGCTCACGTCTTTCGCCGCTAGCTCGCATCAGTCGGGTTAGCGCGCTTCCTTCGGCCGGCATTGCCGGCACGTCCGTCGCACGCTTCCGTTACGTTTCAATCGCCGATCGCAGGCCGCGTGCCGCGCCCGCGCTCGGTCACGCCGTCCGGCATGCGCCGGTGCGGCCGGAGGCAGCGTCATGGTCGTTCAATCGTTTTCACTCAGACTCAAGCGATGCTTGCAGGCAGGACGCACGCGCTGTGCGCTCCGCAGGCGCTCGCCGCTTGCGCGGGCACGCCGCCACCGGCGCGACGCCGCACGCGTGCAGCTGCGTGCCGCGTGGCGCGCGCTCGATTGCGCGCTGCTCGCCGCGATGGCCGCGGCCGTCGCGCTCGGCGCGCTGCTCTGCTCGAGCGCATCGCGAGTCGGCTTCGCGCAGGTTTCGCGCGTCGCCGGCTGGCTGCCGTAGGGCGTTGCCGCGCGCGCTTCGCGACGCGCGCCGCACTGCAATCCTTCTTCGTCAATCTCACTGATCGGACCGCCACACGGAAATCACATGAAGAACCATCTCGAACCCGTTGCTCGCAAGCCACGCCTGCCGGCGTTCGCCACCTTGCTGCTGTCGCTGGCGTCCGCTCCGGCGCTCGCGCAGGCACTGCCGCCCGCCGCCGCGCCGGAACCGGCTGCCGGCGCGAGCGGCGCCGCTGCCCCCGCGCAGGCCGCCGATGCTGCCGAGCCCACCGGTTTGTGGGAACGGTCGAACCTGTTCGGCAACATCGGCGGCCTGCGCGACGTGCTCGGCGAGCACGGCGTCACGCTGAACCTGCAGGAAACCAGCGAGTACCTGTACAACGCCGCGGGCGGCACGCAGCGCGGCGGCGCCTATCAGGGGCTCACGCAGTTCGGCTTCACCGTCGATGCGCAGAAGGCGATCGGGCTGCCGGGCGGCACGTTCAACGTGTCGGGGCTGCAGATCCACGGCACCAACCTCACGTCGCGCTATCTGCAGACGCTGCAGACGGCGACCGGCATCGAGGCGAATTCGACCACGCGCCTGTGGGAGCTGTGGTACCAGCAGGCGTTTTTCGACGGCAAGGCGGACGTGCGGATCGGCCAGCAGAGCGTCGACCAGGAGTTCATGGTCAGCCAGTACGCGGCGACGTTCATCAACTCGACGTTCGGCTGGCCGGTGCTGCCGGCCACCGACCTGCCGGCCGGCGGCCCGGCGTATCCGCTGTCGTCGCTCGGCGTGCGCTTGCGCGTGAAGCCAGCCGACGCGTGGACCGCAATGATCGGCGTCTACGACGGCAACGCGGCCGGCCGCAGCGACGGCGATGCGCAGACGCTGAACGCGCACGGCACCAACTTCAACCTGCGCAGCGGCGCATTCGTGATCGGCGAGCTGCAGTACGCGCTGAACGCGCCGTCGTCCGACCCGAAGGCGCCGCCGCCGGCCGGCCTGCCCGGCACCTACAAGATCGGCTTCTGGTATCAGACGCAGCACGCGAACGATCCGCGCGTCGGCACCGACGGGCTGTCGCTCGCGAACCCCGCCAGCAACGGGATTGCGGCCACGCATCACGGCAACTACGGCTTCTATGCGGGCGCGGACCAGATGATCTGGCGGCCGGCGCCGGACAGCCCGCGTTCGGTCGGCGTGTTCGCGCGCGTGATGGGCGCGCCGGGCGATCGCAACATCGTCGATTTCGCGGCCAATGCGGGCATCACGCTCAAGGCGCCGTTCCGCGGCCGCGACGACGACACGGCCGGCATCGCGATCGGCTATACCAAGATCGGCTCGCATGCGCGCGCGCTCGACGGCGACACCGGCACGTATCAGACGCCCGGCTACCCGGTGCGCCGCGCGGAAACGGTGATCGAGGCGACCTACCAGTATCAGGTCGCGCCGTGGTGGCAGTTGCAGGCCGACCTGCAGCACTTCTTCCGGCCGGGCGGCGGGATCCCGAACCCGAACGCGGCCGGCGCGCGCATCGGGGATGAAACGGTGATCGGGGTGCGCACTACGATTACGTTCTGATGGGC